>JBEVDE010000267.1:0-6561 GCA_040514175.1 Allosphingosinicella sp.
CGAGCGGCGCGGCCCACGCGTCCGGGTTCATCCTGACCGCGGTGCACTGGAGCCGGCCGGCGAGGTCGTAGCTGTACTCGGTGACGACATGCGCGGTGGCGCCGCTGCTCATCCATTCGCGGGTCTTGCGGTCGAGCGCGTCATACTCCGTGTCGATCCGCCGCTCCTGGTGGAACCCGGGCCAGTTGATGGGCGCCACCGACTCCGGCTGCCAGGCGGCGAGCCAGCCCTGCTCGACCTGGATCAGCCGGCCGGCCGCGTCGTAGCGGTTGCGTACCGCCGGCGAGGGCAGCGGGCCGGTGCCGTCCGGGTCGGGCGCGATCGTCCCCGTGACCCGGCCGTCGGCATCGTAGCGCGTGCTCGTCGTATACGGCAAAGGCCCCGCCGGCGGCGAGGGCGGGCAGGCGGTGAGGAGGGCAGAGGGGCTGGTCTCGCTGATCTTCCGGCCCAGCGGATCGTAGGCGTAGCAGGTCCGCATCGTCTCGTTGTCGGCGCTCACCGACTGGCCTCGAAGGAGCAGGGTGTTGGGGCCGGTCACGGGGCCGTAATCGTAGCTGGTCACCACCTCGTCCGTGGGGATTGCACAGCCGGTGCCGGCGGACGCGGGGTTGCTCGTCCGGCAGGTGGACATATGAGCGAGCAGCCAGACCGGCGGCCCGGCGTCGGTTCCGTCGGCGAGCCTGGCGGTGCGCTGGGCGTAGATATAGCGCTTCTGGGGGGTGACCGGGCCGGCGCCCAGATCCACCGGCGGGCCGGTCTCGGTCAGCACCCCGCCATGCGCCTCCGCATAGGTCCAGCGCGTCGTCCGGCCGAGCGCGTCGGTCATCGATAGCGGCTTGTTGGCGGCTTTCGAGCCCATGGTCGTGACGTAGACGGCCGAGGTGATTATCGGCGCCGGGACGCTTCCGTCCGGGTTGGGGACCCCCGGCTTTGGAAAACGCTTCGCCTCGACGACGTTATTGTTGCCGTCATATTTGAGGTCGGTCCTTATCCCCTCGGGATCGAGGATGGATTGGGCGACGGATGTGACGACGCAGCGATTACGCTCGCTCGGGGGAAGCCCCGCTATCGCCTTGGGGTCGCAAAAATCAAAGACGGTGGAGCCGCCCCCGGCGTCGATCTGGATCGGGCCCGGGGTCTGCTGATAGACAAAGGCCGGATTGTTGATGTCGTCGTCGACCATCGCCTGGACGCAGGGAAGCCTCCAGCAGGCGCTTCCGGGATAGGGGGCGTAGGGCGCGAGCGGCCAGGCGTAAGTGGCCGTCGCCCCCTCGCCGAGCGCGTTCTCGTAGAAGCCGCCGGCCAAGGTCGGCTCCTTGTAGCTCACATAAGGCGAGAAATCATAGTGATAGGTGTAGCTCTGCTGCTCGGCATAATCCTGCCGCTCGACGATCTCCTGCGCCACCCCGATCTCGTCGAGCCGGATGCGGGTGCGGTTGGTCAGCCACGGCGCCGAATAGCCGGGCTTGACGAAGGCGATCGAGTTGACCGCGTCCGGGGCGGCGTTGAAAGGCGTCTCGTAGCGGAACTCGGACGTCGCATTGTCCGGGCCGGTGGCGGCCGCGATCCGGTTGTCGCCGGTATAGGAATAGGTCGCGGTCGGCACCCCGTTGGGGCAGAGCCCGCTCGCCGGCGCCGCGATCGTCGCGAGGTTGAGCAGGCAAGCCTTGGTGACGAGCGCTCCGGCGCCCTCGAGCAGGAGCGCGTAGCCGCGCGAACTGGTGACCCGGGCGAGGCGCACCTGGTCGCCGGCGGCGACGTAGGAGAAGGTGAATCTGGTCCCGTCCACCTCGGTTATTTCGGAGACGTAGGCGCAGCGGCGCGCGGTGGAGCATTCGCCGGTTCCGATCGGGCGGAACACGGCGACCGTCCCATCGACGGCCGTGTAGGTGTAGACCGCCGCTCCGCCGCGGTCCCCCGAATAGGCCAGGGTCGCCAGCGCCCCGGGCGAGGCCTGCTGGTAGCCGACATGGTTGGACAGGGAATTATAGGTCTGCGAGCGGCCGCCGAAATGGACGTTGATCTGGAAGTCCGGGCCGCTGTTCAACTGCGGCTCGAAGACGGTCAGCCGCCGCTCGGAGACCATGATATCCCAATTGTGGGAGAGGTTGCCGAACGGGTTCGAATGGCCCGGGACGGTCGCGGTGAGGGTCCTCGAGAAGCTCAGTCCGGCATTGCCCTCGCCGCCGATCGAAAGGTCGCCCTCCTCGTAGACGAAGCGCCCGGTGCGAAGGTCGACCCCGCCCGGCGCGGTGACGAACTTCTCCGCCGGCGTGTTGTTCAGCTTGTCCACCGCGGCCGCGGGCTCGGCGGCGGCCAGCGCGGCGAGGGCGGCCAGAGCGGCGCGGACGAGGATCCCGCGCATCAATTGCTCCCCGCCGCGGCGATTGTGACGAGGTCGAGGCCGGTGGCGAGGTCGGCGGAATCGGCGCTTCCGGTGAAGGTGAGGCTGCCCGACTCGGCCGGGGCGGCGAAGGCGGCGCTCGTGACAGCGGCGAAGGCGGTCGAGCCCGGCGTGAAGGCGCCGAGCGGGACCCCGTTGAACGCCACCGTCACCGGGTTGGCGCCGTAGCCCGGGCGGGCCGCGATCCGGAAGCGCACCGTATAGCTTGCGCCGGGGGTGAGGCCGGTCACCGGCAGGGCGATGGTCGCGGCGGGCCCATAGGCCTGGAGAAAGCCGACCTGGTCGCCCTCGGGCGCCGAGGCGAAGCCCCAGACGCTGCCGTTGCCGGCGATCCCGGCACGGTTGGCGAAGACGGCCGGCGTTGCGGGCGGGGTGTAGGCATAGCCCGCGCCGACCTCCGGCGCCTCGAACCCGCCCCCCGCCACCGTCGGCACGCCGCTGACGGTGACTCTGGTCCGATTGTCCGCCGAATCGTAGGCGTAATCGGCCCTGGCGCCGCTATTGACGCTTCCGTCATGCTCGACCCGGACCAGCCGCCCGAGGCTGTCATAGCTGTAGGTGACCGTCTCGGCGGCGTCGGCGGCGCCGGCCAGCGCGAGGACGGAGCAGGCCCAGATACTATGTCCGCGTCGCCGCATCAGCCCCCCGAAGCCCGGCGACTCGGGAGATCCGCGAGGCCGCCGGAACATCAGAAGAACATGAAAAAGTCCTGCATCGCAAATCCAATTCGGTCCGAAATGGAATGACGCTTGCGGATTTGGGATTTGCGGATCGGGCCGCCGCGGCCGCCGGGCGCGGCCGTTCCCGCCGGCTTGACTTTGCCGCCGCCGCCGCCGCACCTCGCAGGCGTGACCCGCATCGCCCTCTACCAGGCCCGAACCGGAATCGATCCCGAGGCCAATGGCCGGGCGCTGGCCGCGGCGGTGGCTCAGGCCGCGGCGGGCGGGGCGGCGATCCTGTTCACGCCCGAAATGTCGGGGCTGCTCGATCGCGACCGGGCCCGGGCGGAGGCGAAATTGCGGACCGAGGCGGCCGATCCGGTGCTCGCCGCGATCCGCTCGGCGGCGGCCGCGGCGGGGATATGGGTTCATCTCGGGTCGCTCGCCATTCGCGGCGACGGCTCCGGCAAGCTTCGCAATCGCGCCTTTCTGATCGACGATCGCGGCGAGGTCCGGGCGACCTACGACAAGCTCCATCTCTTCGACGTCGACCTGCCCACCGGCGAGAGCTGGCGCGAATCCGCCGCCTACGCGCCTGGCGAGAGGGCGGTGGTCGCCGACAGCCCGGCCGGTCCGCTCGGCCTTACCATCTGCTACGACCTGCGCTTCCCGGATCTCTACCGGGCGCTCACCGACGCGGGGGCCCAGCTGCTCGCGATCCCGGCCGCGTTCACGGTTCCTACCGGGCTCGCGCATTGGCATGTGATGATGAGGGCGCGGGCGATTGAGGCCGGCGCCTATGTCGTCGCCGCCGCCCAGTCGGGCCGCCACGAGGACGGCCGCGAAACCTACGGCCACAGCCTCGTCGTCGGCCCCTGGGGCGAGGTGCTGCTCGACATGGGGGAGGGGGAAGGAGTCGGCTTCGCCGAGATCGACCTGGCCGAGGTGGCGGCGGTCCGGGCCCGGCTGCCGGCACTGAGCCACCGCCGGCCGATCCCGCCGGTCGAGCGGACCCAATGATCGTCTTCGACCTTCGCTGCGCTCCGCAAGGCCATGTCTTCGAAGCCTGGTTCGCCTCCTCGTCCGCCTTCGAGGCGCAGCAGGGGAGGGGGCTCGTCGCCTGTCCTCTGTGCGGCTCGGCCGAGATCGCGAAGGCGCCGATGGCGCCCGCGGTCGGCGCCAAGGGCAACAGCGCTCTTGCCCCCGCCGGGGCCGGCGGCCTGCTCACCGGCCCTCCCGAGGCGGTGAAGGCGATGCTCGCCGCCGCCGCCGCCCTCCAGAAGACGATGCTCGCCGGCTCCGAGGGCGTCGGCGACCGCTTCGCCGACGAGGCGCGGGCCATCCATCTTGGCGAGTCCAACCGCCGGGCGATCCATGGCGAGGCGACCCGGGCCGAGGCCGAGAGCCTGATCGAGGAGGGCGTCCCGATCGCGCCTCTGCCCTTCCCGGTGGTTCCGCCGGGCGAGGAGAATTGACCGGCGCGCCGCTCGGCCCTAGTCGGTCACCAGGCGGAGCGGCCCCGTAGCTCAGCAGGATAGAGCATCAGATTCCTAATCTGAGGGCCACAGGTTCGAATCCTGTCGGGGTCACCACCGCCGCCGCGGCGGAGCGCAAAAAGATGGACGATCAGCACGATTCCGCCGACGGCGACCTCGTCCGGCCCAGCCCCAAGGTGGCGGTGCCCGAGGACGTACGCGAGGCGGTCCGGACCCTCATCCGCTGGGCGGGCGACGATCCCGATCGCGAGGGGCTGGCCGACACGCCCGCCCGGGTCGGCCGTGCCTGGAAGGAATATGCGCGCGGCTATGGCGAGGACCCCGCCCACCATCTCAGCCGAACCTTCGAGGAGGTGGGCGGCTATGACGAGATCGTGCTCCTGAAGGACATACCCTTCCAGTCGCATTGCGAGCATCACATGGCGCCGATCATCGGCAAGGCGTCGATCGCTTACCTTCCGGCCGAGCGGGTCGTCGGTATCTCCAAGCTCGCCCGGGTCCTCCACGGCTTCGCCCGCCGGCTCCAGGTCCAGGAGCGGCTGACAGCCCAGGTCGCCGACTGCATTTGCGAGCATCTGAGGCCGCAGGGCGTCGCCGTCGTCATCGAGGCGAGCCACGCCTGCATGACCGCCCGGGGAGTCCATACGCCGGGCGTGATGATGACGACCAGCCGGATGATGGGAGTCTTCCGCGAGGACGAGCGCAGCCGCCGCGAGGTTCTGGCGCTGATGGGCTATTGAATCCTCCCCGTCGAAGACGGGGAGGGGGACCATGCGAAGCATGGTGGAGGGGTAAAAGGCGAGGCCTGCGCGATCACCCCTCCACCACCCTTCGGGTGGTCCCCCTCCCCAAGCGCCGCTTGGGGAGGATCTAAATTATCGACTCCAGCACCGCCGTTCGAAGCCGCTCGATCCCCATGCCCTTCTCGGCCGAGGTGACGATGATCTCCGGATGCGCGGCGGGGTGCTTGCGGCCTTCGTCCGCGGTCGCGGCCTCGACCTCGGCCAGCTCCGACGCCTTGATCTTGTCCGCCTTGGTCAGGACGAGATGGTAGCTGACCGCCGCGTCGTCGAGCATCTTCATCACCTCGAGGTCGATCTCCTTCAGCCCGTGGCGGGAGTCGACGAGGACCAAAGCGCGCTTCAGCACCTGGCGGCCGCGCAGATAGCTGTTGATCAGCTGCCGCCACTTCTTGACCACGTCCTTGGGCGCCTTGGCGAAGCCGTAGCCGGGCATGTCGACGAGTCGGAAGCGAAGCGGCTCGCCGACGTCGAAGAAGTTCAGTTCCTGGGTCCGCCCCGGCGTGTTCGAGGTCCGGGCGAGGCCGTTGCGGTTGGTCAAAGCGTTGAGGAGCGACGATTTGCCGACGTTGGAGCGGCCGGCGAACGCCACTTCCGGCGCTCCCGGATCGGGCAGGAACCTCAGTCCCGGCGCCGATTTCAGGAACGCGATCGGCCCCGAAAACAGCTTCCGGGCCGTCTCGTCCAGGTCGGCTTCAGCTTCGCTCACTTCACGGGCGCCGGCGCTTCCGCCGCCGCCTTCATGCCCGGATAGCGGCTGTAGAGCCACTTCTGCTGGAGGATGGTGAGGACGTTGTTCACGGTCCAGTAGAGCTGCAGGCCGGCCGCGAACGGCGCCATCACGAACATCAGCACCCAGGGCATGATCGCGAACATCTGCCGCTGCACCGGGTCGGTGGCGGGCGGGTTGAGCTTGAACTGGAGCCACATGCTGATGCCGAGCAGGATCGGAAGAACGCCCAGCGCCAGGAAGGAGGGCGGGGTGAAGGGCAGATAGCCGAACAGATTGACCGGGGTCAGCGGATCCGGCGCCGAAAGATCCTTGATCCACAGGACGAACGGCTTGTGGCGCATCTCCACCGACACCATCAGCACCTTGTAGAGGGCGTAGAAGATCGGGATCTGGATGAGAATCGGGAGGCAGCCCGCCATCGGGTTCACCTTCTCCTCCTGGTAGAGCTTCAGCATCTCCTGCTGGAGCC
>JBEVDE010000284.1:0-7596 GCA_040514175.1 Allosphingosinicella sp.
ACAGACCCTCCCATTCGCCGAGCGGATGCCATTCGTTGGGCGGGCCTTCGACATGACAGGCGTCGGGCCGAGCGTAGACGGCCATCGCGATTCGCCCACCGTCGCGGCTCCAGCGCCAGCCCGAGGCGACGACCGCGGCGTGATGGCCCAGGCAAGGATAGCGTGCGACGGCGACCCTCGTCGCCGAAGCGAAGACCGAGGACCGCTCGATCGCGGTGCGGTTGACAATCTCGAAGACCCGCAGCCGGTCCTGGCCCGAGCCGAGATAGTGGTTGACGAAGAACCAGTTCGACCTGGGAGACCAATAGACGACGAACGGCATGGAGTCCGACAGGGCCGTCAGCTCGTCCTCCAGCTTGCCGCCGGCATCTTCGAGCCGAGCGCCGCTCTCCTCGCCGGCCGAGGTGACGATCGCCCACTTTCCGTCCGGTGAGACCGCCTTGCCGGGGCAGGTCGCGATGAACTGGTAGCCGGCGCCGCTGGGCTCCGCATGGGAGCAATCCGTGTCGAGCGCGGTTGCGTAGGCGGCCGGGGCCTCCTCCCGGAGCTTCGAGGAATGGACTCGAGGGGTCTGTGGAGGCGCCGGCACCGGCGGCGGCTGGGAGCCTCCGGCCAGAAGGGCGCAGCTCAAGGTCGTGAATACTTTGCCGGGCCGGAATTTCATGGCCCCGTATGAGCCGGTCCCGAACGGGTTTAAAGTCGCTCCGCCGCCGGCGCCGCGATTTTACCGGTTTGAGCTAGCCTCCCAGGAACAGCCGCACCAGCCACTCGACCGGCGGCCGCACCACCCGTTCGACGACATTGGCCTGCGGCGCCAGCATCGGCAGGATCAGAAGCAGGAAGATGAGCAGTGGAAAGCCGAAGCGCGCCAGCTTCGCATAATGGCGCGCGAGCCGGCGCGGAAGCAGGCCCTCGACGACATGGCCTCCGTCGAAGGGCGGCAGCGGCAACAGATTGAAGACCGCGAGGAAGAGGTTGATGACGATGAAATTGATCAAATTGGCCAGCAGGAAGAGCATGGCCGGGCCGGTCGGGCCAGCCTCCGGACGGACCAGCGCAAGCACGATCCCGCCGAGCAGCGCGAGCAGCAGGTTCATGCCCGGCCCGGCAAGGGCGACGAGCATCATGTGCCAGCGCGGATTGCGCAGGCGCTGAGCCACCACCGGCACCGGCTTGGCCCAGCCGAAGACCGGCGCTCCGCTCACCGCCAGGATCAGCGGCAGCGCGACGGTCCCGATCGGGTCGACGTGCCGGATCGGATTGGGGCTGAGCCGTCCCAGGTCCCGGGCGGTCGGATCGCCGAAGGCGTTGGCGACCCAGCCGTGCGAAATCTCGTGCAGGACGATCGCCGCGATCAGCGGGATCAGCCAGGTCGCGAGCTGGAAGACGATGCTGTCAGGCGCCATCCGCCGGCTTCCATTCGTCGGCGAGGATGGAGAAGAGGACGGTGTCCCGGACATGCCCGGTCCAGGTGATCCGGTCCTGGCGAAGCACGCCTTCGCGCACCCCGCCGATCTTGGCCATCGCCGCCTGCGAACGGCCGTTGCGGGCGTCGACCCGGAACTCCACCCGACGGTAGCCGCAGCCGAAGGCGCGCGCCAGCATCATATCCTTCACCCGGCGGTTGAAGCCGGTGCCGCGAAGCTTCGGCGCGTAATAAGTGTTGCCGATCTCGAGCACGCCGCGCTCGCGGTCGACGCCGAGGAACGCGCTCATCCCGACCAGCTCTCCGGCCAGGAGGATGGCGAAGGCCTGCCAGTTCGGCCGGCTCCTCAGCAGGTCGAAGCTGCGGTCGAAATGGTCCGGATCGTAGGAGATGGAGTAGAGGCGCCAGATGTCGCCATCCTGGGCGCAGGCCGCCTTGAGGTCCCCGCGATGCTCCTCCCGGAGCGGTTCGAGCGACAAATCCCCGGCTTCCATGGCGGCGAAAAGCGAATCGCCGGGAAGGCCCGCCGGCCGAGCCTCGGGAAAGTTGCCGAACACGGTCTGGACGAAGCCGCGAGTCCCGAGGGCTCCCGCGTCCGGCGCGGCGATGGAGGCCGAACCGGTATCGACCTGCACGCCGTCGACCAGGATCCGGATCCGCGAGTCTCCCGGTGCGTAGAAGGCCAGATTTTCGCTCGTCATCTCGAACTCGGCCGCGGCCGGCCCCGCAAGACGTTCCGCCACGAGGTCGACCCGGCTGGCCGGGGGCACTTCGATCTCGTCGGCCCAAGGCTCCAGCCAGAGTCGAAGCGTCTCGGCGCGGCCGTTGTGGAAGGTCAGGGTGCCGAAGCCTGCCTTGCGTCCGAACCAGCGTCCCATCACGGTAGATTGCTCACGAGCGCGTCGGGATCGAACATCAGTCCGTCGCCGATGCCGTCGAGGGTCGGAGCGCGCCGGTTGCGGAGCGTCGCCCAGCGGACCTTCTCGCGGTCCGTGCCGATATTGCCCGTGCTGATCTTCGCCAGGCCGGTCAGATAGTTGACGCTGACCAAAGTCTCGTCGCCGGTGTTGCGCTTCACGTTCGAATAATCGAAGCCGATCAGCCGGACCGCGCCGTCCCGCCAGCGCCATTTGAAGCCCGCCGTGCCCGCGTCCCAGCCGCCGGCGCTCATCATCCGCTCGAGATCCAGACGCAATGTTCCGGCCTTGATGGCGATCTGTCCGGGATCGGAGAAAGGATCGACCTCGCACGGATTTTCACGGCGGGGGATCAGCTCGTGGGACTTGGCGACCATTCGATAGCCCCCGCCCGGCTCGGCGAACAGGACGAGGAGGATCCGCGGGTTGGTGTCGAACCTCTCCTCGCACATCGTATCGGCGAGAACGTTCGCCGGGTTCGACTCCCGAAGGACGACGGCCGCGTCCGGCTTGCCGTCGCCGTTCAGCTCGCCGTCGGCCCGAGCCTCCAGCCGCCAGCCCGGGGGCACGAAACCCTCGATCGAACCGGCCAGGATGGAAAGCTCAGGATGGATGGACGGAGGGATGGCGACGTCCTGTGCGGCGGCGCCGGTGGCCGGCAGCGCCGCCAGTGCCGCCAAGGCCGCGATCGCCCGGCGGCCCACGCCTTATTCTTCCCCGCCGAGATCCTGCGCCACCTTCGGCGCCCGAAGCAGCTTGTCGATATGGCTGCCTTCGTCGAAGCTCTCGTCGAGCAGGAATTTCAGCTTGGCCGCATATTTGGTGTTCACCCGCCGGGCGACCTCGCTCTGCAGGTAAGCGGTGTTGGTGCGCAGCGCCTTGAGCACGCCCTGCGCATTGGCGCCGAGCAGGGGGATGACGAACGCCGTGGCGTGGCGCAGGTCGGGCGACATCCGGACCTCGGTCACCGAGACGAGGTGGCTGGCGAGGGTTTCGTCATGGACGTCGCCGCGCATCAATATGTCGGACAAGGCATGGCGGACCTGCTCGCCGACGCGGAGCAGCCGGACCGAGCGGCCTTCGGGGGATTCGGTGGGGCGTACCATCATATGACCTTATAAAGGAGATAGGCCGGAACGGTCATCAGCGCGACGAGAACGACCGAACTCACGACGGCTTCGAGGAGGCAGCAGCCCGCCCGGAATACCACCTCCGTGCCTACGTCGGCGGCAAGCGATCCGATAACGTCCGAACTCTTCGCAACGTCGGCGGGAGGACCGGTGTCCGAGAGCTTCGAGCTGAAGCTCTCGCCCTTCCGCTTGCGGCGGAGCCGCAGACGCCGCCGGGCCGTCCCCCGGGTCACAGCGTCCGCGCGCGCTCCTCGACCTCGAAGACTTCGAGATGGTCGCCCGGCTTGATGTCGTTGGTGTCGGCCAGGAGCACGCCGCATTCGAGACCCGCGCGGACCTCGGCGACGTCGTCCTTGAACCGGCGAAGCGACGAAATGGTCGTCTTGGAGACGATGACGTCGTCGCGGGTGAGGCGCGCATGCACGCCCTTGCGGATGACGCCCTCGAGCACGAGCAGACCGGCCGCCTTGTCCGTCTTGCCGGCGGGGAAGACTTCCTTGACCTCGGCGCGGCCCATGACCGTCTCGATGATCTCGGGGCCGAGCTCGCCCGCCATCGCCTGCTTCACCCAGTCGGTGAGGTGGTAGATGACGTCGTAATAGCGGAACTCGACCTTGTTGCGCTCGGCCACTTCCCGCGCCTTCGCGTTGGGGCGGACGTTGAAGCCGATGATCGGAGCGCCCGACGCGCTCGCCAGGATGACGTCGCTCTCGGTGATCGCGCCGACTCCGGCGTGGAGGATCCGGGCCTTGATGTCCTCGGTGGAGATCCGGTTGATCGCGCTCGCGATCGCCTCGACCGAACCCTGAACGTCGCCCTTGACGACCAGCGGGAATTCGATCGCCTGATTGGCCTTGGACGCGAACATGTTCTCGAGGCTGACCGGAGTCGAGGTGGTACGCTTCCTGTCGAGCACGCTCTGCCGATAGGCGGCGACCTCGCGGGCGCGGGCCTCGTTCTCGACGACGGTGAGCGTGTCGCCGGCCGAGGGGACTCCGGACAGGCCGAGCACCTCGACGGGCACCGACGGACCGGCCTCCTTCACCTGCTTGCCCTTGTCGTCGATCATCGCCCGGACCTTGCCCGGGACGGCGCCGACCACGAACACGTCGCCGACCCTTAGGGTCCCGCGCTGGACGAGGACGGTGGCGAGCGGGCCGCGGCCCTTGTCGAGCTTGGCCTCGACCACCGCGCCTTCGGCGGTACGGTCCGGGTTCGCCTTCAGCTCGAGCAATTCGGCCTGAAGCGAAATGGCTTCGAGAAGCCCGTCGAGATTGGTTTTCTTGAGCGCCGAGACTTCGACGTCCTGGACCTCGCCGCCCATGTCCTCGACGAGGATCTCGTATTGCAGGAGCTCCTCGCGGACCTTCTGGGCATTGGCGCCGGGCTTGTCGATCTTGTTGATCGCGACGATCATCGGGACGCCCGCGGCCTTGGTATGGTTGATCGCCTCCACCGTCTGCGGCTTCAGGCCGTCGTCGGCCGCCACCACCAGGATGACGATGTCGGTGACGTTGGCGCCGCGCTGGCGCATCTCGGTGAACGCCTCGTGGCCCGGCGTGTCGAGGAAGGTGATCTTCGACTTGTCGGGCAGGCCCACCTGATAGGCGCCGATATGCTGGGTGATGCCGCCGGCCTCGCCCGAGACGACGTTGGCGCCCCGGATCGCGTCGAGCAGGCTGGTCTTGCCATGGTCGACATGGCCCATGATCGTCACCACCGGCGGCCGCGGCTGCAGGCTCTCCTCCGGATCGACGTCGGTCTCGGCCTGGATGTCGGCGTCGCTCTCGCTGACCCGAACCATGCGGTGGCCGAATTCCTCGATCAGAAGCTCCGCCGTGTCCTGGTCGATCGTCTCGGTGATGGTGACCGGCGTGCCCATCTTGAACAAGGCTTTGACGAGGTCGGCGCCGCGCTCGGCCATCCGGTTGGCGAGCTCCTGGACGGTGATCGCCTCGGGCACGACGACGTCGCGGACCTGCTTGGCGGACGGACCCGACTGCTGGTGGGCCCTTTTCTCTTTCTCGCGCGAACGGCGCAGCGCGGCGAGGCTCCGGGCGCGGCTGTCGTCCTCGCCCGAAAGGGCGCGGGTGACGGTGAGCTTGCCGGCGTGGCGGCGGTCGTCGCGGCCGCGGACCGGACGGGCCGGCGGCTTGGGCGCCGGAGCGTGGTGACCTTTGGGACGGGCATGAGCCGGGCGGCGGTCCTCGTCCTCTTCCTCGGCGGCGGGCGCCGGAGGGGCTTCGGCGGGGGCCGGCTCGGCGGCGCGGCGCGCCTCTTCCTCGGCGGCGAGGCGGGCGGCCTCGACCCGCTCTTCCTCGGCGCGGCGATTCTCCTCGGCGCGGCGCTTCTCTTCCTCGGTCGCCTCGGCGGCCTGCTTGTCCTCGCGCCGGCGCGCTTCCTCGAGCTGCTGAAGCCGGGCTTCCTCGGCCTCGCGGAGCAATTTGTCCTGGAGCTCGCGCCGCGTCGTGGCGTCGCTGACGGGCCGCTGCGGCGGGGCGGGGCGCGCGACGGGCGGCGGCGGCGCGGCGGGAGCGGCCGGCTTGGGCGCTTCGGGGACCGGCGCGGGCGCGGCTTCCTGGGCGGACTGGGGCCCGAGGATGCGGCGCTTCTTGACCTCGACCACGACCGTGTTCGAACGGCCGTGGCTGAAGCTCTGCTTGACCTTGCCGGTCTCGACGGTGCGCTTCAGACCCAGAGGGGCGCGCGCGCCGAGCTTCGGCTTATCTGACGTCTCGCTCATTACTTTCCTTCGCTCACATTCCCAGCCGACGCGTCCGGCGTATCCGCCGTGGCGGCGCTTAGCCCAGCTTCAGATCCGATAAAAGCGCGCCAGCGCCCGAGCGCATGCTCGACACGCGCGGCGGCGGCACGATCAATTATTGCGATATGTACCACATTCTGGCGCCCGAGCGCCAATGACAATATGGCCCTTTCGGCTGGAATCACCAGACCTTGGGGACGGCCTTCGCCCACCCGCCAGGCCTGGTCCAGCTTGCGGTTGCCGTCCTCCCCCGCGTCGGCGGCGTGGAGAAGGAGATGGACCTCGCCCTTGCGCGCGGCATTCTCGATCCTTTCGGAGCCGGTGAGCAGGGTGCCCGACCGGGCTTCGAGACCGAGCCGGTCGAGCGCGGCCTGACGAAGCGCCGTCTCGATCCGCTCCCCCAGATCCTCGGGGATGGCGAGCGGCGCGCCCTTGAAGGCGCGGGCGAGGGCGCCGCGCAATTTCCCTTTGGCGCGGGCGGCTTCGAGCGTCTCGCGATCGACCCCGATCCAGGCCCCGCGCCCCGGCGCCTTGGCGCGAACGTCGGGAAGCACTTCCCCCTCGGGGGAAAGGGCAAGGCGGATCAGATTGTCCCGTTCGCCATGGTCCCCGGAAAGGATGCACTTGCGCTCGGGAATATGGCTCCCCTCCCTGGAAGGGAGGGGTTGGGGGTGGGTCGGCGAGCGCAGCGAGACGTCTTCGGACTCGGAGTTTCGACCGCCTTCGGCGGCACCCACCCCCGGCCCCTCCCTTGGCAGGGAGGGGGGAAGCTTACGCGTCCGTCCCTTGCTCTTCGCTAGGGTCTCATTGGGAGGATTCCGCAACCGCGTCCTCCCCTTCATCCTCGAACCAATGGGCCCTTGCGGCCATGATGATCTCGTTGCCCTGCTCGTCGCTGAGGCCGTATTCGGCGAGAATCCCGCCCTTGTCCTCGGGCCGGTTGCTCTCGCGCTGGCGGCGCTGCTCGGGGCGCTTCTTCTGCACGAGCTCGTCGGTGGCGAGATCGGCGAGGTCGTCGAGCGTCTTGATGTTCGCCTTGCCGAGAGTCACCAGCATCGCCTCGGTGAGGTAGGGCATCTCGGCCAGCTCGTCCGACACGCCCATGGCGCGGCGTTCCTCGCGCGACGCTTCCTCGCGCCGCTCGAGCGCCTCGGCGGCGCGGCTCTGCAGCTCGGTCGCCAGCTCGTCGTCGAAACCCTCGATCGAGGCGAGCTCGTCGAGCTCGACATAGGCGACCTCCTCGAGCGCTCCGAAGCCCTCGGCGACGAGCAGCTGGGCGAGCGTCTCGTCGACGTCGAGCTCCTTCTGGAACAGCTCGGAGCGCTCGATGAACTCGCGCTGGCGCTTCTCGCTGGCGTC
>JBEVDE010000299.1:0-5480 GCA_040514175.1 Allosphingosinicella sp.
GATTCCGCCCGGCAGGGCGACGAAGGCGTCGGTCAGCTCGGTCATCTTGGCCTTGCGCTCGTGCATCGAGGTCACCGTGTGGAGCTCGGTGAGCCCGGTATGGGCGACCTCGAGGTCGACCAGCGCCTGGGGAATCACCCCATAGGCCTCGCCGCCGGCGCCGAGCGCGGCGTCGGCGACCACGCCCATCAGCCCCCTGTGGCCGCCGCCGTAGACCAGGGCGATGCCGCGCCTGGCCATCTCCTCGCCGGTAGCCCGGGCGATTTCGGCGAAGGCCGGATCCGAGCCCATGCTCGATCCGCAGTAAACAGCGAGCCGTTTCATGAAATCACCGTGCGTCCGAGGCGAAGGATCGTCCGGGGGACGATCCGCCCGCGAGCTGTTGCGAGGCGCTTCACAACTTCTCCACCATGGCCCTGAGCCCCGCTTCCGGGCGGGCGCCGAAATGGGAGATGACCTCGGCCGCGGCGACCGAGCCGATGCGAAGCGAATCCTCGAGGCTCCGGCCGCGCGCCTGGCCGACGAGGAAGCCGGCGGCGAACAGGTCGCCGGCCCCGGTGGTGTCGACGACCCCGGCGCCGATCCGGGCGATCGGCACCGAAACCGCCCGCCCCCGCTCGACGGCGAGCGCCCCGTCCGCGCCGCAGGTGACGACGAGCAGCGGCACCTTGCCCTGGATCGCCGCCACCGCCGAATCGCGGTCGCCGAGGTCGGCGAGCTCGCATATCTCATTCTCGTTGGCGAACAGCAGGTCGATCGCGCCGGAATCGATCATGGCCGTCATTTCGGCGCGATGCGGCGCGATGCAGGCGATGTCGGAGAGGGTGAAGGCGACCTTGCGGCCGGCTTCGTGGGCGATCCCCATCGCCTTCTCCATCGCCGCGCGCGGGCCCTTAGAGCGCCAGAGATAGGCTTCGAGGTAGAGGATCGCCGCGGACTTGATCTGCTCCGGATCGAGGGCGTCGGCGGTCAGCTCGTGCGCGGCGCCGCGAAAGGTGTTCATCGTGCGCTGGGCGTCGGGCGTGACGAGGATCAGGCAGCGCCCGGTCGGAAGTCCGCCCTTCATCGGCGGAGTGCGGAACTCGACCCCGTGCGCGCGGATGTCGTGGGCGAAAATGTCGCCGAGCTGGTCGGCGGCGACCTGGCCGACGAAGCCGGCGCTTCCGCCCATCGCCGCGATGCCCGCCATCGTGTTCGCCGCGGAGCCGCCGCTCGTCTCGCGGGCGTGCCGCATCTTGGCGTAGAGAGAGGTCGCGCCGTCCGCGTCGAGCACCTGCATCGAGCCCTTGACCAGCCCTTCCTCGACCAGGAACGAATCTTCGGCCGTCGCGATGACGTCCACGATAGCGTCGCCGATGGCGAGGACGTCGAGGCGGGTTCCAGTCACGGCCGCCCTGATGGCGGCAAGAGCTGTCTACGGGAAGCATTTTTTGAGAGATCCTACCCATCGCCAGATGGGGAGGGGGACCACACGAAGTGTGGTGGAGGGGCGATCGGCGGAAAGGGGGGAGGATCGCGTTGGAGCCACTGGCTTCGGCGCCATCTACCCCTCCACCACCCTTCGGGTGGTCCCCCTCCCCCCGCTTCGCGCGGGGAGGATAATCTTGGAACCCCCATCGACGCTCCCCTTCAAACCGGTTACGCAGCCGTCATGTCGACACAAGCCCCGGCGCCCGCCATCCCCCGCTCCCTCTTCGCTTACTCGATCGTCTACGGAGGCATGGTCTGCATCGCCGGAGTGCTCGCCAACAAGCAGGTCGCGCTCGGGCCGCTCGGAGTCGAGGCGGGGATCTTCGCCTTCCTCCTGCTCGTGGTGATGTCGAGCGCCGTCGCCGAGCTGTTCGGCAAGGAGACCGCGAACCGGTTGGTGCTGATCGGCTTCGCGCCCCTGGTGCTGTCGATCCTGCTCGCGATCCTGGTCCTCGCCTTGCCCGCCGCGCACGACATGCCGGCGGACCGGCTCGGCGCCTTCAACACGGTCATGGGCGGAACCCCGCGGATCTGGATCGCGGGAATCATCGCCTACGGAGTCTCGCAATTCCTCAACGTCACCATCTTCAGCGCCCTTCGCGGCAAGGGGGAGGGGGGGATGATCTGGCTTCGCGCCGGGATCGCCGCGATCCTGTCGCAGATCGTCGACACCCTGCTGTTCATCACCATCTCCTTCTACGGCGTGTTCCCGATCACCGATCTGCTGATCGGCCAGATGCTGGCCAAGGTGGTGCTCTCGATCGTCCTGGTGCCGCCGCTCGTCTCGCTCGCCGTGGCCTTCGGGCGGCGCCTCGACGGGCCTCGCGTCGCCCGTCGCACCTGATTTGTTCCGCCCGCCTAATCAGGCACTTAGGTCCTGGTGCGGCATCGCTGCAACCCATCACGATTTTTTTGCCGGGGGGTGCAGTTTGAGTCTTCGAATCGTCCCATCCGGGGTATAGCAGGCGCCGGGAACGAGGCGATTCGGCCTCCGAGGGGAACTAGCTACCATGAAGAAGCTCTCGCTGCTTTGGGCGACCACGGCGCTCGTCATGCCGGTCACGGCCTTCGCTCAGTCCACCGGTTCGCAGGACTTCGAAGAAGAAGAGATCGTCATCACCGGCACGCGCAACCAGGAGGTCGGCGGCATCCAGGCGCCCGACACGACCAAGGCGAAAGCGGCCCTGACCTCGGAAGTGATCGGCCGCCAGAATCCGGGCCAGACGATCCTCGACACGATCAACCTCATCCCCGGCGTCAGCTTCCAGAATAACGACGCCTACGGCTCGTCGGGCGGAACGCTGAACATCCGCGGCTTCTCCGCGGATCGCATCTCGCTCACCGTCGACGGCATCCCGCTCAACGATTCGGGCAATTACGCGATCTTCTCGAACCAGCAGTTCGATCCGGAGATCATCGGCGAGGTCAACGTCAACCTCGGCACCACCGACGTCGACAGCCCGACCGCCTCGGCCGCCGGCGGCACCGTCAACTACCGCACCATCGTCCCCAGGAAAGAGATGGGCGCGATGGTGTCCGCCTCGCTCGGCGAGTTCGACTTCCACCGCCTGTTCGGGATGATCGAGACGGGCAGCTTTACGCCCTGGGACACCCGCGCGTTCGCCTCGGCTTCCTATGCTTCCAACGACAACCCGTTCAACAATTACGGCAAAGTCTACAAGCAGCAGTATAACGCCAAGGTCTACCAGCCGATCGGCACGAAGGGCGATTTCGTCGCCATCGCCGGCCACTACAACCAGAACCGCAACAACTTCTTCGGCTCCGCGCCGCTTCGCCAGGACCTTACCCGGGTCGTCGGCGGCGTGACCGTGCCGCGCCTCGTCGGCACCCAGACGAACAACCGCTATCCGACGAACAATGACGAGCGCGAATATCTGCTCAACTATCCCTGCCTCGTCGACGTCGCCCAGCCCGGAGTCGCCGACGCTCCGGCGCCGTCCTCCGACCCGCGCCCCGGGCTGATCTTCTCGGCCGACCCGCAGGCCAATTACGGCAGCTGCGGAACCGAGTTCGACCGGCGCTACAATCCGTCCAACACCGGCAACATCCGCATGTCGTCGCGCTTCACGGCGGGCGCCTTCACGATCACGATCGACCCGAGCTATCAATATGTGAAGGCGAACGGCGGCGGCACGGTGACCGGCGACGAAGGCCTGCGCGACATCAACCCGATCGATCCGCCCGGCGCCGAAGCCGCGGTCGCCTCGACCGCCGAATGCCGCGCCAACCCGCTCACCGCCGCTCGCACCTGCGTCGCCGGCTATCTCGGCGGCTCGCCCTTCTTCGGCCGCGACATCAACGGCGACGGCGACGCGCTCGACCGGGTCACCGTGCTCGCGCCCAGCCAGACCCAGACCCATCGCTTCGGCGTGATCGCGGGCGTTCGCTGGGACATTACGGACGATCACGCGGTCCGCGCCGGCTATACGTTCGACCGGGCCCGGCATCGCCAGACCGGCGAGGTCACCCTGCTCCAGGCCAATGGCGAGCCCGAAGACGTGTTCGCGGTCAATATTCCCCAGGCGGACGTGCTGGGCGTCAACCTCCAGAAGCGCGATCGCCTCTCCTACGCGATCCTGCATCAGCTGTGGGCCGAGTATCGCGGCGAGTTCATCGACGGCAAGCTGGTCGTCAACGCCGGCCTTCGCGCTCCCTTCTTCAAGCGCGACCTCAACAACTTCTGCGCCGCCAGCTCGCCGACCTTCGTCGAGTGCTTCGGCCGTGGCGACGCGCGCTACGCGACCTACGCGACGCTCAACCCGACCGTTCAGGGACCCCAGCAGCGCATCTTCAAATATGACGCGCTTCTGCCCAACGTCGGCTTCACCTACGATTTCATGCCTCGCATGAGCATCTTCGCCAATTATGCGAAGGGCCTGTCGGTGCCGAGCACGGACAATCTCTACAACAGCTTCTTCTTCGCTCCGGGCACCGCCGCGGCCGCGCCCAATCCGGAGAAGACCGACAATTTCGACGTCGGCGTTCGCTATCGCAGCCCGAAGGTCCAGGCCCAGCTCGGCGGCTTCTTCAACCGCTACAAGGATCGTACCGCCTCGGCCTTCGATCCGGAGCTGAACGTCAGCACCTTCCGCAACCTCGGCACGGTCGATAAATACGGCATCGACGGCTACGTCTCCTACCAGCCGATGAAGGCGCTGAACGTCTATCTGTTCGGTTCGGCGCTGAAGTCGGAGATCAAGGACGACCTGATCATCGGCGAATGCTCGGCGACCCAGGTCGGGTTCGTCCCCGGCTGTTCCGCCCTCAACGCTCCGATCTTCGCTCCGACCGCGGGCAAGCGCGAATCGGGCGCGGCGAAATATACCTTCGGCGGCACCGTTCGCGGGACGCTCGGGCCGCTCGAGATCGGGATCACCGGCAAGCGGACCGGCCCGCGCTACATCTTCGACACCAACGAGCCGGTGCGCGCCTTCGTCGGCGCCGGCGCGGGCACCGACACGGTCGTCTTCCCGGCGAGCACGCCCGCTTACTGGCTGGTCAATCTCGACGCGCGCCTGAGCATGGCCGACTTCGGGCTGGAGAAATCCTATCTCCAGTTCAACGTCTACAATCTGCTTGATCAGTTCTACGTCGGCGGGTTCAGCGGCGGCCTCAACCAGACCATCAACCGCTGCACCACGGTCGCCGGTTGCGCCGGCGGCATCCCCAATGGCGGGATCACCGGCTACAGCGCGCCGCCGTTCGTCCAGATCGGCGCCCCGCGCACGATCAGCGTGACTCTGGTCATGGGCTTCTGATCCGAAGCCTCTGAATGAAAAAAGGGCCGCCGCGACCCGGGTCGCGGCGGCCTTTTTTTACCCGTCATTCCGGCGAAAGCCGGAACCCATGAACACCGGCGCGTCGAACCTGGATGACGCGGTGTTCATGGGTCCCGGATCAAGTCCGGGATGACGAGGCCTAGCTGGATTTCCGCCGTTCAGGCGGTCCGTCGGAACGGGCGATGCTCTCCACCGGGCAGCGCACGCCCT
>JBEVDE010000367.1:0-12241 GCA_040514175.1 Allosphingosinicella sp.
ATCGGTGGCGCTCGACCCGCTACCACGCACCGTCCGACGATCTCGCCCAGCCGGTGGCGAAGGTGGATGCGATCCGCCTCCACGATTTCGTCGCCGAGCTGGGGCTCAGGGTCGCCAACGCGCCGGAGCGCCCCGCCTGGGGCCGGCAGAGCTTCTTCAGGCGGTTCGCGAAATGAGGAGCTACGGCGCCGCACCAACCCCTCTCCCGCCTTTAGCGGGAGAGGAGGGGCCCAAGCGGAGCTTGGGAGGTGAGGGTCTGTACACCAGACTCCGCAAGACCCTCACCTCCCACCGCTTCGCGGTGGGCCCTTCCTCTCCCGTAAACGGGAGAGGGGCTAGAGGGTCCCTCCCGGCTTTTCTCCTGCTGCTGTTCGCCGCCCCGGCCGCGGCTCAGCCGACCCCTCCCTTGCTCGGCCGTGCCGAAACCGAGGCCCTGGCCTCGGAGCTTTCCGGCGCCGCCGCAAGGCGGACGGTGCAGGCGCTGTCGCTCAACCACCGGATGCGCGGCTCGGAAGGCTATCGCGCGGCGGCCGAGCTCATCCGCGATCGCCTGCGCGACTACGGCCTGAAGGAAGTCGACCTGATCTCCCTGCCCGCCGACGGCAAGGTCTTCTACGGCACCCAGCGTTCGCGCCCCGCCTGGAACGCCAGCTTCGCCGAGCTTTGGGAGCAGCGGCAGGATGGCGGCCGGTGGCGCGATTCCGAGCGGATCGCCGCCTGGGCCGACCAGCCGATCACCCTCGCCCAGGACAGCGTCGGCGGCCGCGCCGAAGCGGAGCTGGTCGATGTCGGCACGGGCGCCTCGGCGTCGGACTATGCCGGCAAGGCGGTGCGCGGCAAGCTCGTGCTCGTCTCGGGCCAGCCGGAGGCCGCGGCCAAGCTGGCGGTGACCGAGCGGGGCGCGGCCGGGATCGTCTCCTGGGCCCAGAACCAGCGCTCGGCCTGGTGGGGCGAGGACGAGAGCCTGATCCGCTGGGGTCATCTCAGCACCTGGGACGACCCGACCTTCGCCTTCATGGTCTCGCCGGCCCGGGCCCGGGCCTGGCAGGCGCGGCTGGCCAAAAGCGAGACCGTGCGGCTGCGCGCCGAGGTCAGGGCGGGGCGGACTGCGGGCGCCTACCTCATCCCCACCGCCGTCATTCCCGGCCGGGACCGGTCGAAGGAGATCCTCTTCTCCTGCCATCTCGACCATCCCTCGCCCGGCGCCAACGACAATGCCAGCGGCTGCTCGGGTATCCTCGAGATCGCCCGAACCTTTCAGCGCCTGATCGCCGAAGGACGGCTGCCCCAGCCGCAGCGGACGCTGCGCTTCATCTGGCCGTGCGAGATCGAATGCACGATCGCCTTGCTCAACGCCCGGCCCGAATTCGCCCGGAGGACCCTGGCGACCGTCCATCTCGACATGATCGGCGGCAACACCGACGTCACCAGGGGCACGCTGGGAGTCGAAGGCTCTCCGCCGAGCCTTCCCAGCTTCGTTTCCGACGTCGGCTTCGCCATCGCCCGTTGGGTCGACGGGCAGTCGCTGCGCTACGCCAATACGGGCGAGGCGGCTTTCCCGCTGCTCGATCCGGAGGGGACGAAGAACCCGCTCCGCGCCCGGATCGGGGGCTTCTCGGAAGGGTCCGACCACCAGGTGTGGGCCGAGGGCAGCTGGCGGATCCCAATCATCTACGTGTCCGACTGGCCTGACCTCTATATCCACACCAACAAGGACCTGCCCGGCAATCTCGATTCGACCAAGATGAAGCGGGCCATGTTCATCGCCGCCGCCTCGGCCTGGGGACTTGCGAACCTGAAGCAGTCCGACATGCCGGAGCTGGAGCGGCTCCAGATGACCGAAGGGGGTTTCCGCAGCGCCGAGCTGGGACGACGCGCCCGCGAGCTGAATGAAGCCGACGGGGCCGTGGGCCAGTCGCACCATGCCGATCATGAAGTGGCCCTCGAGCTGTCCCTGCAAACTTTCGGGCTGACGGTGCCTGCGATGGACTCGGACGACCGGCCGGCGTCGGCGGGCGGAGCAGGCGGTACCGTCTACCGCCGCGATCCGAAGCTGAAGGGGCCGATGGACGGCTTTGGCTACAGCTGGCTCGACGACCATCTGAAGAAGGCGAAGATTGAAAAGCCGGCCTTGCTGTCCCGGGAGCCGGCCTGGGAGGGGCCGAGCTTCGGCTACGAGACGCTGAACCTCGTCGACGGACGCCGAAGCGTCCAGGCGATTCGCGACGCGCTCGCGGTCACCGTCGGCCCGGCGCCGGTCGAGGAGGTCGCGGCCTATCTCGCCGTGCTGGAGCGGCTCGGCGTGATCCGGCGTTAAGGAGCGGCGATGGATAGCCTTGTCACCACCGGATGGCTGGAGCAGGCGCTCGGAGCGCCCGACCTGAGGGTGATCGACGCCACCCTCTTCCTTCCCGGCGAGCCGCGCGACGCCCGCGCCGAATATGAATCGGGGCATATTCCCGGCGCTGTCTTCCTTGATCTCGAGGAGGTGTCGGACAGCTCGAACCCCGTTCCGCACATGGTGCCGCCCGAGCCCAAATTCGCCAGCCGGATGGCTTCGCTCGGGCTTCGCGACGGCCAGCGCTTCGTCGTCTACGACAACAGCCCCCTGCACAGCGCCGCCCGCGCCTGGTGGATGCTGAAGAGCTTCGGCACCCATTATGTCGCCATCCTCGACGGCGGCCTTCAGAAATGGAAATCGGAAGGGCGGCCGCTGGAGAGCGGGCGGCCGCAGGTCCGTCACGGCCATTTCAGCCCGAGCTTCGATTCCAGGAAGGTGGCGGACAAGGAAGCGGTGGCCGGCCTGCTCGGCGACGGAATTCATGAAATCGTCGACGCGCGCGGCGCCGGCCGTTTCACCGGCGCGGAAGCGGAGCCGCGGCCCGGCATGGCATCGGGCCACATACCGGGCTCGAAGAACCTTCCGCAGGGCAGGCTGTTCGACCCCGACAACAGCTGGAAGCAGGGCGACGCGCTGCGCGCCGCGTTCGACGAGGCGGGGGTCGATCTGGCCAGGCCGATGGTCGCCACCTGCGGCTCGGGCGTTACCGCCTGCGTCCTGCTGTTCGGGGCGCATCTGCTCGGCAAGGAGGACGTCAGGCTCTACGACGGCAGCTGGACCGAATGGGGCGCCGATCCCGTCACCCCCAAAGCGACGGGGGCGGCATGAAGGACAAAAGGCCGGACACCAGGCTCGTTCAGGGCGGCCGCCGCAGGGAATGGCGCGGCCGGCTGGTCAATCCGCCGGTCCATCGCGCCTCCACCATCCTCTTCGACAGCGTCGCCGAGATGCGCACCGCGGCGCCGGCGTTCGGCGAATATTATTACGGCCTCCACGGCACCCCGACGCAATGGGCGCTCGCCGAGGCGCTGACCGAGATGGAGCCGGGCGCGGCGGGGACGATGCTCTATTCGACCGGCCTCGCGGCGGTGACGGCGGCCCTCCTCAGCGTGCTGTCGGCCGGCGACGAATTGCTGATGACGGACAGCGTCTACGGCCCGACCAGGCGCTTCTGCGACGGCTTGCTCAGGCGCTTCGGAGTGACCACCCGTTATTACGACCCGCTCGCCGGCGCCGGCATCGCGGACCTGATCGGCGAGCGAACGAAGGCGATCTTCCTCGAAAGCCCGGGTTCGCTGACCATGGAGGTGCAGGACGTCCCGGCGATCTGCGCGGCGGCGAAGGCGAGGGGGGTCGTCACCCTCCTCGACAACACCTGGGCGACTCCGCTCTTTTTCCCGGCCCTCGCCGCCGGGGTCGACCTGTCGATCCTCGCCGGCACCAAATATGTCGGCGGCCATGCCGACGTCATGCTCGGCTCGGTCACCGCCACCGTGGCGCTTTATCCGAGGCTGGAGCGGACGAGCTGGGATCTCGGCCAGTCGGTCAGCCCCGACGATGCCTGGCTCTGCTCGCGCGGCCTGAGGACGATGGGCGTTCGCCTGCGCCAGCACGAGGCGAGCGCGCTCAGGATCGCGCGCTGGCTGAAGGACCAGCCGCAGGTGGGGGCGGTGCTGCACCCGGCGCTTGCCGATTGTCCCGGCCACGAGCTCTGGGCGAGGGATTTCAAGGGCTCGTCGGGCCTCTTCTCCTTCCAGTTCCGCGGTGGCGGCGACGTTGAGCGCACGCGCTTCATCGAGGCGCTCCAATTGTTCGGCCTCGGCTACAGCTGGGGCGGCTTCGAGAGCCTGGTCGTCCCGGCCGATCCCGAGCGCCTCCGCACCGCGACCCGCTGGCAGTCGCAAGGGCCGCTCGTCCGGCTCCAGATCGGCCTCGAGGATGCCGACGATCTGATCGAGGATCTGGCCGCGGCGCTGGCCGTTTGCGAAGGCTCCGGATGAGGGGCGTGGTCGAGCGCTTCGGAGTGACCTGGCCCACCTACAGCGACTGGGTCGCCGCCGCCGTCGCCTGTCTCCTCGTCGCCGCGGCCTGGGGCCTCGCTTGGCTGGCCAGCCGCTGGCTCGGGCCGCGCCTCGCCGGCTTCTGGGAGCATCGCGCCGGCGGCCGCGGCGAGGCGCTTGCGAAGCGCATGTGCGACCTCGTTCGTTATCTGACGGGCGCTCTCCTCGTCGCCCTCCTCCTCAACGCCGACGCCTGGCGGCCGCTCGGAGCGATCGTGCTCGGAATCGCGCTGGCCGGCTGGACGGCGATGCTGGTCTCCGGGCTGGTGCGCGGCCTGCAGATGCCGCGCTGGATCGCGGCCCTGCTCGCCGGAGTGACCTTCTTCGCCTTGCTCGCCCGCGCCGTCGGCGGGCTGAAGCCGATCACCGACACGCTCGACCGGGTCGGCTTCACCGCCGGCGAGAACCGGATCTCGCTGCTGACGGCGCTCCAGGTGGTGGTGATCCTGGTCGCCCTCTACGCGGTGGTGAAGCTGCTCAACCGGGTCATCGGCCACTCGATCCGCCGCGCCACCGGCCTCGACGCGACCCAGCAATTGCTCGGCCAGAAGCTGGCCAGCGTCGCCATCCTGATCGCCGCCTTCTTCATCGGCATCGATCTCATCGGCATCGACCTGACCGCGCTCGCCGTCTTCTCCGGCGCCTTCGGCCTCGCCGTCGGCTTCGGCCTCCAGAAGACGTTCGGCAATCTGATCGCCGGAATCATCCTGCTGATGGACCGCTCGATCAAGCCGGGCGACGTCATCGTCGTCGGGGAGAGTTTCGGCCATGTCACCAAGATCGGTGTCCGCGCCGTCTCGATCGTCACCCGGGACGGCAAGGAGCATCTGATCCCGAACGAGAATCTGATGACCCAGGAGGTCGAGAACTGGTCCTATTCGAGCCGCGACGTGCGCGTCCACATCCCGGTCGCCGTGCCTTACGACTGCGACCTCAGGCTCGCCCAGCAGCTGATGGTCCAGGCCGCGGGCGAGGCGGACCGGGTGCTCAGCAACCGGCCGCCGACCATCTGGCTGACCGCGTTCGGCGACAGCGGCATCGACCATGAGATATTGGTGTGGATCGGCGATCCCGAGGCGGGGATCGGAAGCGTCACCTCGCAGATCCTCAACCGGGTCTGGGTGCTGTTCAAGGAAAAAGGGATCGAGTTCCCGAACCCGCAGCGCGACATCCATGTGAAGGACTGGCCGGGCCCGCGTCCGGAACCGCTCACCGGCGAAGGCCGGGGTCCAGATCGGGCGGAGGAAGCTGGGCCCCGGCCTTCGCCGGGGAGCTAAGCCGGCAGCCTCCGCCCCAGCTCTGCAAGCCCCTTCTCCAGCGCCTCGGCGAGCCGTTCGGCGGCGGCGCGGACCGGCATTCCGGCTTCGTCGAGCTTGAGCAGGGCGCCGACCCCGGCCGCGGCCCAGCGGGCGGTCTCGCCGGCGAGGGCGTCGAACCTTTTCTGGTCGATCGGCAGCGCCCGGGCATAGGCCGCGCTGACCCGCGCCGCCTCGTCGAGATCGTCGTCCCGAGGCGACACCGGCGCCCGTTCGGCCATTTCCTCGACCAGGGCGAGCACCTGCCTGAGCTGGGCGATCTGGGCGCCGGCATCGGCCAGGCCCGGGGCATAAAGAGGCGGCTGCTGCTGCGTCATGCGCGGCAGGATAAGGTACGGGGGCTAAGGAAGGCCTAATACCCCTCTCCCTGCAGGGGAGAGGGAGGGGCCCGCCTGCCGCAGGCAGGTGGGAGGGTGAGGGCCTGAGCGAGCGAGGCCGTGCCCTCACCCTGGCGAGCTTCGCTCGCCAGTCCCTCTCCCCTTCAGGGAGAGGGGTTTACTGCGGGGTCGACACCGTCGAATCGCGGCCGGCGCCCGACGGGGCGGCGACGATCGCCTGGGTGACGGCGCCCTTGTCGACGACGGTCGTTCCCGGATCGCCGGCGACGGAGCGGGCGCCGAGGGCGACGCGGTCGCCGCCGGCCGAGTTGAGCATCGAGCGCTCGCTCTGGCTGCGCGGGGCAGGGCCTCCGAACAGGGCGTCGAGCGCCTGGGTGCGGGCGTCGGCGCCGACCGGGGTCGGCTCGCCGGTCTTCGGCGGGGTCAGCGCATAATCGGGCGGGATCACCAGCGGCTGGTTGCGGGTGACCGCGAATTCGTCGGGCCGCTCGCGGCCGGCGATGCCGCCGGAGCCGCAGCCGGCCAGCAGCAGGGTGGCCGCGCAGGCGCCAAGGCCGAGCTTCACGATACGCATAGTCACTTTTCCTCCTCGGGAACCTTCCGTTCGCGCGTCAGCAGCGCCCGGACCAGCAATAGCAGGACGCCGATGGTAATGGCAGCGTCGCCCACGTTAAAGACCAAAAAGGGGTGGATGTCGCCAATATGCAGGTCGGCATAGTCGACGACATAGCCCAGCCGCACCCGGTCGAGGATGTTGCCGAGCGCTCCGCCGAGCACCAGCGACAGCGCCACCGCGTCGTCGCGGCGCTTCTCCCGCCACATCCAGAAGGTGACGAAGGCGGCGATCGCGCAGGTCAAGGCGACGAGCAGCCAGCGCCCCATCTCGCTTCCGGCGTTGAGCAGGCCCATCGAGACCCCGGTGTTCTTCAGCCACCTGAGGGTGAAGAAAGGCAGCAATTCGATGGTCTGGCGATGCGGCAGCTGCAGCGGATAGGTGACCACCCATTTCACCGTCTGGTCGACCAGGAAGACGAGGGCGGCGACGGCGAGGCCGAGCTTCCGGTTCTTCCTCATCCGCTCGGCATCGCGGGACAGTTCAGCCATTCAATACCCCCTCGCAGCGGGCGCACAGGCCCCCGTCCTCGCCGACTTCCGGAAGCAGCCGCCAGCAGCGGCCGCATTTCGAATGATCGGACTTGGTCACTTCGATCGTCTCGCTCTGCGCCTGGGCGACTTCGGAGACGATGTAGATTTCTGCCAGTTCGGCGAGGTCGGTATCGAGCAGGTCGATCTGGTTGTCCGGATAGAGCACCTTCGCCTCGAGACTCGAGCCGATGACCTTCTCGCGCCTGAGCGGCTCGATGGCCTCGGTGACGTTCTCGCGGGTGGCCCGGATCATCGCCCATCTCGCGCCGAGCGACTCGTCCCTCCAGCCGGAATCGACCTCGGGCCATTCGAGCAGGTGGACCGAGCCGCCTTCGTCCGGAAAGCGGGTCTGCCACACTTCCTCGGTGGTGAAGCACAGGACCGGCGCCATCCAGCGCACCAGCGCATGGAAGACCGTGTCGAGCACCGTCCGATAGGCCCGCCGCTTCGGCGACGACGGCGAGTCGCAATAGAGGCTGTCCTTGCGGATATCGAAGAAGAAGGCGGAGAGGTCGTCATTGGCGAAAGCCATGATCAGCCGCGTATAGCGGTTGAAGTCGAAACCGTGGACCGCCTCCCTCAGCTCGGTGTCGATCTCGGCGAGCCGGTGGAGCACCCAGCGCTCGAGCTCGGGCATTTCGGCCACCGCCACCCGCTCCGCCTCGTCGAAGCCGGCCAGCGCTCCGAGCAGGTAGCGGAAGGTGTTCCTGAGCTTGCGATAGGCGTCCGACGTCCCGGCCAGGATCTCCTTGCCGATGCGCACGTCCTCGAAATAGTCGGTCGAGGCGACCCACAGCCGAAGGATGTCGGCGCCGCTGTCGCGGATGACGGCGATCGGATCGACCGTGTTGCCGATGCTCTTCGACATCTTGCGGCCGTTCTGGTCGAGCGCGAAGCCGTGGGTCAGCACCGCCGCGAACGGAGCCCGGCCGCGCGTCGCACAGCTTTCGAGCAGGCTCGCCTGGAACCAGCCGCGATGCTGGTCCGAGCCCTCGCAATAGAGGTCGGCGCGAACGTCGGGTCCGTAGCGCGCCTCGACGACGAAGGCATGGGTCGAGCCGCTGTCGAACCAGACGTCGAGAATGTCGGTGACCGGCTCATACTCCTCGAGCCGGTAGCCGTTGCCGAGCAGGGCCTGGTGATCGGCGTCGAACCAGGCGTCGGCGCCGCCCTCGTGGAAGGCGCGAAGGATGCGGGAGTTGACCGCGGCGTCCCTCAGATAGTCGCCGCTCTTCTTGTGGAGGTAGAGCGGGATCGGAACGCCCCAGGCGCGCTGGCGGCTGAGTACCCAGTCCGGGCGGCCCTCGACCATCGAGC
Organism: Allosphingosinicella sp.; assembly: GCA_040514175.1. Lineage (GTDB taxonomy): Bacteria > Pseudomonadota > Alphaproteobacteria > Sphingomonadales > Sphingomonadaceae > Allosphingosinicella. The sequence continues at coordinate 8,519 of JBEVDE010000367.1, forward strand.
GCATCCGGTTCTTCGACTTCTCCGGCACCCAGCGGGTGTCGTCGATGGCCTTGAGCGCGGTCGCTCTAAGCCCCTCCCCCTGCAGGGGAGAGGGGAGAGGCGCGTCAGCGCCGAGGGGTGAGGGCCCGTCCGACGCGCCCTCACCCTGGCTCGCGTCGCTCGCCTGTCCCTCTCCCCTGGAGGGAGAGGGACGTTTCTCCCTCGGGATGAACCAATGCGGGGTGCAGCGGTAGATGACCTTGGCCTTGGAGCGCCAGCTGTGCGGATAGCTGTGCTCGAAGTCGGCGCTCGCCGCGAGCAGCCCGCCCGACTCCTTGAGGTCGGCGCAGATCGGCCCGTCCGGCGCGTTGAACTTGTTGTTGATGACCGAGCCCTGGCCGCCGAGCCATTCCCAGTCGCCGCGGTAGAAGCCGCCGGCGTCGACCGCGAAGACGGGATCGATGCCGTTCGCCTTGCAGAGCAGGAAATCGTCCTCGCCATGGTCCGGCGCCATGTGGACGAGCCCGGTGCCGGCGTCGGTGGTGACGAAATCGCCGGGCAGAAAGGGGCGGGGGCGGGCGAAGAAGCCGCCGAGCGCGTGCATCGGATGGCGGGCGACCGTGCCGGCGAGTTGGTTTCCCTTATAAGATCCGGCGCCCCGGCCCTCGCCTGACCTGGGATCGAAGCCCCACCGCTTCATTGAGTCGGCCTGGCAGCCGAAGGCGACGAGAAAACGGCGTCCCCGCCATTCCACGAGGTCGTAAGACAAGTCCGGCCCGTAAGCGATCGCCTGGTTGACCGGGATCGTCCACGGAGTCGTCGTCCACACCACGGCATAAGCGCCGACCAGCGCCGGGATCGGGCTCTCTAAGATCTCGAACCCGACGTCGATCTGGGTCGAGACCACGTCCTCATATTCGACCTCGGCCTCGGCGAGCGCCGTCTTCTCGACCGGCGACCACATCACCGGCTTGGCGCCGCGGTAGATCTTGCCCGCCTCGGCGAGCTTCAGAAGCTCCTCGGCGATCTTCGCCTCGGAGGTGAAGTCCATCGTCCGATAGGGATCCTCCCAGTCGCCGGTGATGCCGAGGCGGATGAACTGCTCGCGCTGGACCTGGATCCAATGCTCGGCATAGGCGCGGCACTCGGCGCGGAACTCGCGCGGCGGCACCTGGTCCTTGTCGAGCTTCTTCTTGCGATATTGCTCCTCGATCTTCCACTCGATCGGAAGGCCGTGGCAGTCCCAGCCGGGAATGAAGGGCGCGTCCTTGCCGAGCAGGGTCTGCGAGCGGAGGATGAAGTCCTTGATCGTCTTCATCATCGCGTGGCCGATATGGATGTCGCCATTGGCGTAGGGCGGGCCGTCGTGGAGGATGAAGCGCTCCCGCCCGGCGCGTTCCTCGCGCAGGCGCTCGTAGAGCCCCATCTCGGCCCAGCGCGCGAGGATGGCCGGCTCCTTGCTCGCGAGGCCGGCTTTCATCGGGAAGTCGGTCTTCGGGAGGAAGACCGTGTCTCTGTAATCGGGTCTTTCGGACATGGGCGGGGGCTTAGCCGGGAAGGCGGGGAATGGGAACCACCGCCGTACGCTACGCCTGCCCTCGTTGCAGCGCACAAGGTGACAGGCACCTGCTGCAGTGCACAAGGTGACAGGCACGTGTTGCGGTGCAGCGCCGGGGAGCGGGGCGGCTCAATTCTCCAGGGCCCGTCCGACGTTGTAGAAATCCTCGATCCACAGATAGCCGCGGAAGTCGCGCGGCACCTTGCCGAGCTGCTCGGGGCGTTCGAGGCCGGCGATCTGGCCGTCCTCATAGGGGCCCATCAGCATGACCTTGGTGCCGACGCTCTCCATCCGGGCGATGAAGCGCTTGGGCCAGCCCCAGATCGCCCATTGATAGTTGAGCGGCACCGCGACGGTCGTGTTGTGGCAGCTCTTCGGGATGTAGCTGGTCCAGCCGAACTTCACATAATCGGTCAGGCACGCCTTCATCTCCTCCTTGCCGAAGGTCCAGGCGCCCGGGACCAGCCGCTTCATCCGGCCGGTGACGGCGGGGTGGCCGTAGAAGGCGTATTTGCCGTCGATCTCGACTCGGGCGCGGCGGAAGGCGGCGACGAGGGCGTCGGCGTCGCCCGGATCCTTGCTCTTGAAGTTGATGAAGAGCCGCATCCTGGGAGTCTCGCGCAGCGCCTCCTCGACCGTCGGAATGCCGCCGACGCCCTTGCCGCGAAGCGGGAAGGTCCTGCCGCCATCGGCGGTGTAGCCGTAGCCGACGTCGAGCCGCTTCAGCTCGGCGAGAGTCTTCTCCCGGACGGGGCCCTTGCCTTCGGTCCGGCAATCGAGGGTCCAGTCGTGGAAGACGACCATCTGCCCGTCCCTGGTCGGATGGACGTCGAGCTCGATCGCGTCGGCGCCGAAATGGCGCGCGTTGGACATGGAGCGAAGCGTATTCTCGATGAAATCATGGTCGGACGGGCGGATCCGGGTGGCGGTGCAGGTGTCGCGTTCGACGCCCTTGCGATCGAATTGCTGGGCGAGACCGCGATGGGCGACCAGGATCAAGGGCGCCTTCGAGCGGGGCGCGATCCACGACGCGTTGACCAGCGACACCACGACCGCGAAGGCGACGATTCCGGCGCCCGCCCATTGCCAGATCCTCATTCCGCCAGCCTCCGCCGCGCTTCGTCGCAATCCGCGGCCATTTGCGCCTCGAGCGCGTCGAGGCTGTCGAATTTGGCCTCCGGCCGAAGGAAGTCGATCAGCTCGACCTCGAGCGTCCGGCCGTAGAGATCGCCGTCGAAATCGAAGAAATAGGGCTCGAGCAGCTCTTTGGGCGGCTCGAAGGTGGGGCGGATGCCGAGATTGGCGGCGCCTTCGAGGCGTCGGCCGTCGGCAAGCCTTCCCCGCACCGCATAGATTCCGAAGCGAGGGCGCAAATAGGGGCCCAGCGCGATGTTGGCGGTCGGATAGCCGATCGTCCGCCCTCTCTTGTCGCCATGCTCGACCACGCCCTCGATCGCGAACGGCCGGGTGAGGAGGCGCGCCGCCGTCCGGCAGTCGCCGGCCTGGAGGGCGTCGCGGATCCGGCTCGACGAGACAGGCCCGGCCCCGTCCGAAACCGGGCCGACCGAATCGACCGAGAAGCCGAGCCGCGCTCCCGCCGCCCGGAGCACTTCGACATTGCCGCCGCGGCCACGGCCGAAGGTGAAGTCCTCGCCGGTCACCACCCCGGCCGCGCCGATCAGGTCGAGCAAATTGGTCGAGATAAAGGCTTCCGCCGGGGTCGCCGCAAGCGCCGCTCCGAAGTGGAAGACGATCATCGCGTCGGCGCCGGCGGCGCTGAACAGCCTTTGCCTCTGGTCGAGGCTGGTCAGCCGGAAGGGCGGGGTATCCGGCCTGAAGAAGCGGACCGGGTGGGGATCGAAGGTCGCGACCAGCACCGGCCGGCCCTCGGCCCGGCCGCGCTCGTCCGCGCGGCCGACCACCGCCGGGTGGCCGACATGAAATCCATCGAAATTGCCGAGCGCGACGATGCCCCCGCGAAGCGCCTGCGGAACCGCCGAGCCGCCGTCCAGCCGCTCCATGCGCCGCCGTATAGGAGAGGGGGAGGGGGGCTACAATCCTCCCCATCGAAGATGGGGAGGGGGACCACCCGAAGGGTGGTGGAGGGGTAATGGCGCAGGCTTCGGCAGCTACCCCTCCACCATGCTTCGCATGGTCCCCCTCCCCAGCCTGCGGCTGGGGAGGAT
>JBEVDE010000386.1:0-8157 GCA_040514175.1 Allosphingosinicella sp.
CGGGCGTGATCGCGCACGAGGCCGGCCATTTCCTGCGCCGCCACCAGATCAGGATGTGGCGCGACCTCAAGCGCAAGACCGCCGCCCTCAACTTCCTCGCCATGGGCGCGGGCGTCGGCGGCGCGGCCGGGGGCTTCTACGCCGGCGACCTCGTCCAGCTCGCCCAGTTCGGAACCATCCTCTCCCTCCTCTCCTACAGCCGCGAGCTCGAGGCCGAGGCGGACGCCATCGGCCTTCTGCAGATCAGCGAGGCCGGCTACGACCCGCTCGCCATGCCGGAAACCTGGCAGCAGCTGATCGAGGAGCTCGACGCCGGCGCGGCGGTGCGCCGCAAGCGGCGGCGGCGGCGCTTCTCGCTGCTCGAGACCCATCCGGCGCCCGAGACGAGGATGGCCGATCTTCGCGCCTCGGCGAGAGAGGTGACGACGGCGCGCACCGTCGAGCGCGGCCGCGATCGCTACCTCCGGGCGCTGGGCGGCCATCGCCGGACCCTGCTCGACGACCAGGTCAAGCTCAACGACCCGGGGGCGAGCCTCTACCTCGTCCGCAATCTCGCCAGGGACGGCTGGAACGGCCTTCTGCGTTATTATGAGGGCGAGATCTGGCGCCTCAAGAGCGGCGAGGGCGACGGCGCGCGCGCCGCGCAAAGCTACGCCGCGGCCGTCGCTTTTCCAGACGCTCCGCCCGAGGCGTGGCGCGCGCACGGCTATCAATTGCTGAAGGAGGGCCGGCGCGAGGAGGGGAGGGCGGCGCTCAACCGCTATCTGGCGCTTGCGCCGCGGGCGCCCGACGCGGCGATGGTCCGCCATTCGGCCAACCCGTGAAAGGAGGATTGAGAATGCGCCCGGGAAAGACGTTCGCGGCCCTCGCCGCCCTGTCGCTGACCGCGGGCTGCGCGGGCGGCGGCGGACCGGGCCTGTTCCATTATTATTCGCTGGTCGCGCCCGGCCCGGAGGACGTCGCCCGAGGGACGATGATCGTCACGCCGACCGTCCGCTGGAACAAGGCGCCGCGCGGGCCGAACGACATCCAGCGCGAGGAGAATTGGACCCTGAACGGGCCCCTGCTCGACAGCCTCACCTTCATCGGCGGGCTCGAGCACGACAAGCGCATCGTCCAGCAGAGGCGCAAGGCCGACCGCAAGGTGCCCAATTTCCGGGCCGACATGAACCCGACCGAGATCGCCGCGATGATCGAGAGCTTCTACCGGATCCGGGCCGGCTCGACCCGCTTCGAGATGACCGGCCTCCAGCCCCGCGACTTCCTCGGCCGGCGCGGCTTCCAGTTCGATTACGACCATCTCGGCGGCGACGAGGTCGAGCGCAAGGGCAGGGCGGTCGGCGCCGTCGTCGACGGCCGCTTCTACCTCGCCTTGTTCGACGCCGCGCGGATGCATTATTTCGAGGCCGGCCTGCCCGAGTTCGAGCGGATCGTGGCGAGCGCCCGGCTTAGCCGCTGAGCCTCCCGTCAGCGCCGGGCCGCCTCGCCGGCGATCGCCTCCGCCTTCGCGAACAGCCCGGGATCGACCTCGGCCCCCGAAGCCGCCGCATTCTCCGCCAACTGCTCGGGCCGCGAAGCGCCGACGATGGCCGAGGCGACGTTGGGCTCGCGCAGCACCCAGGCGAGGGCGAACTGGGCGAGGCTGAGGCCGGCCTCGGCGGCGATCGGCTGGAGCCGCTGCACCGCCTCCAGCGTCTCGTCCCGGAGCAGCCAGGAGATGAAGCCGCCCATCTCGTCGCTCGTCGCGCGGCTGCCCGCCGGCGGCGGGCTGCCCGGCCGGTACTTGCCGGTGAGCACGCCCTGGGCGAGCGGCGACCAGACGATCTGGGAGATGCCGTTGGCCGCGCAGAGCGGGATCACCTCCTCCTCCGGCTGCCGCCAGAGCAAGGAATATTGCGGCTGGCTCGAGACGAACTTCTCGACTCCGGCCATTTCGACGGCGGTCCGGATCTTGTCCGCCGGCCATTCGGAGAAGCCGATGTAGCGCGCCTTGCCCGAACGCACCGCCTCGGTGAGCGCTTCCATCGTCTCCTCGAGCGGGGTTTCCTCGTCGTAGCGATGGCATTGGTAGAGATCGACATGGTCGGTGCCGAGCCGCTTCAGCGAGGCGTCGAGCTGCTTGGCCACCTGCGAGCGCGACAGGCCGCGGTCGCTCTCCGTCATCGGGAAGAATAATTTCGTCGCCAGCACGTAAGAGGCGCGCGGCCGCCCCGCCAGGACCTCGCCCAGGAAACTCTCGGCAGCGCCGCGTCCGTAGATGTTGGCGGTGTCGATGAAGTTGATGCCGAGCCCGAAGCTCTCGTCGACCACCGCGGCGGCCCGCTCGCGCTCGACCCCGACCCCGAAGGTGAGCCAGGAGCCGAGCGAGATTTCCGAGACTTGAAGATCGCTCGACCCGAGCTTGCGATAGCGCATGTCCGCCTCCCTGCCTGTCCCTCCTCAAAGCCGCACCGGAGCGATCGTTCCGCCGCACGCCTAAAGCCGCCGGATCCTGGGCTCGGCGCTCGGCTTCTCGAACAGGGCCTTCATCGCCCAGACCATGGCGTCGGCGCGGTCGGGCGAGCGGCCGCCCTCGAACCCCGCGCAGGTCATCCCGGCCAGCTCGTCCTCGAGCGCCGGAAAGCTCCCCGCCAGCCGCGCCTTGCCCGTCTCGAACCGCAAGGCGATCGGCTCGGCCCGAGCCGCCTTGCTCGGCCCGGCATTGACGAGCTTGACGGGCAGGTCCGAATCCGCCGCCCTCAGGACGCTCTCGACCATGTCGCCGCCCTGGTTCTTCTCGGCGACGATCCGGCTCGCGTCCCACGCCTCGGCCGCGGCCACCACCCGGGCCGCCCAGGCTTCGGGACGCACGCCCCCGACGCTGTGGTCGCCCAGCACATAGGCGGTCCCGTCCGCCGCCCGCCCGCAGGCGACGATCCCGCAGGTGCCGCTCGCCGTCGTCGGCGGGTCGACCCCGATCACCACCCGCACCAGCCCGGGCGCCGCCGCTACCCGGCCCTCGTCGAGCATCTCGCGGGTCCACAATGCGCCGTCGGTCTCCTCCACCATCACCCCGTCCAGCTCCTGCCGTCCGAGCCTCGTGCCGCCGTACATCTCGATCACCGCCTCCCGGAAATCCTCGGCGGAGAAGGGATTGTCCGCGGTCCGGCCGCGCGTCGTCGCACAGCGCCGGAGCGCCAAGATCGTCTTGAGCAGCGGCAGCGGCCGGGGAGTCGTCGTGACGATCGTCCGCGGCGCCGCACCGAGCCTCATTCCCAGCATCAGATTGTCCCACGTCGCCTGCGCCCGCGGCCATTTCGCAAGCTCGTCGCACCAGCCATAATGGTGCTGGGGGCCGCGCAGCATCGACGGCCTGTCCGCCGAATAAGCGAAGGCCATGGCGCCGTTCCCGAAGCTGAGGCGATGCCGGCTCGGCTGCCAGTCGGCCCGCTCGCCGCTTCGGGCGCAGGCAAGCAGGCCGCTCTCGCCTTCGACCATCACCCGGGTGACCTCGTCGAGGCTTGCGCCGACCAGCGCGATCCGGAGCGGCCCCTCACCGGCCGCGGCTCCCTCCCGCACCCGCGCCCAGATCCATTCCGAGCCGACCCGGGTCTTGCCGAACCCGCGGCCCGCGACGATCGCCCAGATCCGCCAGTCCCCGCGAGGTTCGTTCTGGCCGCCGCGCGCGCCCCACCACCATTCCTCGGCAATCGCCCGCACGGCCGGCCGGGGAAGACCGGCTATCACCCGCCGAAAGGTCTCGGCCGGAAGCTCCGCCAGCGCCAGCAACATCGCCTTCGCCTTATTCCTCCCCTCGATTTCGAGGGGAGGGGGACCATGCGAAGCATGGTGGAGGGGTCCTTCACGCCTCACGCCCCGCCGTCCTGCTCCGGCGGCGGCGCGATCGGGATCTTCAACGCCTTCAACCTTTTCTCCAGCAATTTCATCGCCTCATCGAAGCTCCATCTTTTCAGGGCTTCGCGCGAGCGCGCCATCGGCGCGAGCCGCCCGTCCCGCCGCCGCCACTGGCTCAGCAATTTCATCTGCCGGTCGAACTCGGTCGCGGCCTCGCCGGCCGGGACGATGCCCGCCTTGAGCCGCGCCTGGGCCGCCAGCCGCTCGCGCACCGCTTCCTCCTCGAGATGCCTGTAGCCCTGCTCCAGCGCGGCCTCGCAGGCGGCGTCGAACTCCGGATCCTTCAGGCGATGGTTGCGGACGGTGGCCACGCACACCCCGGCCACCTCCGCCGATGTCGCGAGGTCGCAGGTGCCGGCGAAATGGGCGAGGAAGACGTCCTTCTTCTTCGCGGTGAAATGCAGCCGGCGGGTCTTGCGAAGCTGCAGCCGCCGCCCGTTGCCCGGCCGGATCAGCCGGGGCGCGTCGCCCGCCTCCAGCGCCTCCGCCCAGACGGCGGCGAACTCCGCATCCTTGCGTCGTCGCCGATAGAAATTGGACAAGGCGAACCCTGCCGCCTCCGCCGCCTCCTCGACCCCCGCCCCGCGCCGCAACGCCTGGATGAACTGTCCCATGGCCAGCGCATCGACCCGCCGCTTCGGCCCCCCGCGCCGCCCAGCGCCCTCGTTCCCCGTCCCGTCCATCCCTAGAGTAGAACATAAACAGAACGAAAAGTAAAATCCTATTTCTCAACGGCTTAGCCGTTGAAAGTCTTTTGGAATCTGCGACTTTTCAAATCGAGTGTGAAGTCGAAGGAATCGCCGACTCGGGCGAATCGGCCTATTTACCGGCTCTCCTCCTCGCGAAGCGAAGATCCTCCCTTCTGCGTTGCGCCGTCGCGCCGTGTAAACAGTGACAGTATACATTTACTGACATAAACAGTGACAGTATACATTTACGCCGTCGGGGCGGCGAGGAGCGGTCTCGGGAAAATATATACTGTCACTATTTTCTATCTTGAGAGAAGGCGCGAAAGCGCGAAGGCGCTCTCGCGGCGCCGCCCTCACGGCCTTTACGCCTGGCCCCGCCACAAGCCGCTTTCGCGGCCCCTTCGTGGCTTCGTGATCTTCGTGCGAAATCAATCGTCTTTCGAGCGGCGCAAGACTGAGGGTCCGGCGACAGCCGCTCGGACCTCTGCGATAGGAGGCGAGGGGGACAGTTGCAGAACTCCCCCTCCGCCCTGTCACTCGGAAAACAGGGACAGCATACATTTTCCGGAGCGCCAGGCCCCTGCCGGCACCGCCTCCCGGAAGCGCCGACCTCATCGATCTGCGACAGCCTCCTCGCCTGGAGTCTCTTTGCGGCTTCGCGGTTTTGCGTGAGGCCAATCTCCAACGCCTCCGCCCTGCCCTGAAGCTGAAAGTGGGTTTCACGCAAAGCCGCAAAGCCGCCAAGGAACAGGGATAAAAATTCGGTGTCAGACACCATTTTGGGTACCTGGCACCCGCAGCGCCCCATGCCGGCAATCGTCGTCCGTTTCTACCTCGCCTAGAGCTGGAGAGCGGTAATTATCAAAGGCTGGAGAAGCTCCAGGACCAAGGCGAGCAGGAGGAAGCACACCGTGAACGGCAGTGCGTAGAGCTTGGCCGGGTCGATCGGCGAAGCGAGGCGCGGGAACAGCCGGGATATCGCCCGTATCGAATTGGCGACGGCCATCGCCAGCAACTGCAGCGCGTTGAAGCACAAGGTGCCGAACAGGCTGATCATCCCACCGAGTATGACGATGAAGCCTGGGTCGAGAGGTCCGACGATCGTCTTTCCCCGGAGGTCTTCAGGCAAGAGGGCAAAGGCCGTCAAGGTAAGTGCGATCACGGGCGCGGAGGAGAGGAGCAGGTCCGCTACCAACCGCGCGAACAGCCGATGAGGCGCCAGGGCCTGATAGTAAAACAAACGCTTGCTGACCCATATCGACCACAGGTCGAACGGGTAGGCAAGGAGCGGGCCCGCGATCAGCTCGGGCAGGAGCCACCAGGCTATGTCGTCGCGAAGCTCGGAAAGCGGCCGGGACGTGATGATGAGCAGGTGCAAAAGGAGCGTCGACCAGATCGAATATAACAAGACGCGGACGTGGGATAAGCGGCCGATATTCCGTCTTGTCGAGAAGGCCTCGATCAGGCCGGTTATCAGCAGGCAATCGATCTCATCCCGGGAGGTGCCGGCAGGAACGAAGATGTATCGAGCGAGCCGGTTCTTAATGTCATCCCGCAGAAGCGCATCCAGAAGGGACCCGGCACCGGCGATGCCAAGGATGTTGATTACCCACGAATTTGACAGCCATTCGACCAGGTGCATGCCGCTGCTCCGCTATCTTTTAGCAGGGGAAAATGGTGACGGCAGAAAATGGCGACAGGGCAGAAAATAGTGACTCAGAAAATAGTGACAGTATACATTTTTAGGCGGCCCAGGCTCCTCCGCCGTCACTGGAAATATATACTGTCACTATTTTCCCAAATCCGCGACTCGCGCGGATCGGGCCCATCCGCCAACCTTCTCAGTCCGGCCGAAGGCCGAATATCCTTCGCACAAAGGCCACAAAGGCGCCAAGGCGCTCTCGCGGCCCTCACGGCCTTTTCGCCTGGCCCCGCCACAAGCCGCTTTCGCGGCCCCTTCGTGCCTTCGTGATCTTTGTGCGAAACCTGCCTTCTTTCGAGCGGCGCAAGGATGACGGCCTGGCGACAGTCGCTCGGAGCCCTGTGCCGGGCAGGGTCTTCAGTGGCCGTGCCAGGAGAAAAAGGGTGACAGTATATATTTTTCCGTTGGTCGCCGGGCCGAGGTGGGCCAAAAATGTAAACTGTCACTGTTTTTCGTCACTGTTTTTCCCGGGCATCTAGGCGTTTCCCTCGGTGCTGGCACCAGAGTGCTCTGAACCAACTTCCATGTGGACCTATCAGCGCGAATAGAGGCAATCTCTCACTGTCCCCAAGCGTGGGCAGTCAGAAAATCAAAAAGTCTTTGTAAATTAGTGTCAGACCCGAATTAGAAGCTTAGACATTGACCAGGGCCGACCGGTAGACTGGTATCGTCAAGACTCGGCCGATGCCCCTTGCAACGCAGGTCAGCGGATCGTCGCCGACCTCCACCGGCAGGCCGGTTTCGTTTCGCAGCACTTCATCCATCCCCGAGAGAAGAGCGCCGCCGCCGGTCAAGACCATTCCTTGATCGACGAGGTCAGCCGCAATATCGTCGGGGCAATTATCCAGCGCCATCCTCACGGCTTCGACGATCATGCCCACGGAAGCAGCCAAGGCCTCCGCAACCTGCCGCTGTGAAAGTGTAATCTCTTTCGGGGCGCCGGACCGGAGGTCGCGGCCTTTGATGTAAACGACATGGCCGTCGCCATCGGACGGAGGAAGAGCGAGACCGATCTGCTTCTTGATCCGCTCTGCGGTCGCATCGCCAATGAGCAGATTATGATTTCGGCGGACGTAGGTAGCGATGGCATCGTCCATTTGATCGCCGCCCGTGGCGGCATCCACGGAGAAGACCATGCGGCGAAGCATGAAGAGGGCGACTTCGGTCTTGCCGGCACCGATGTCGACGACCATTGAGCCAATCGGCTCCGTCACCGGCAGGTCCGCGCCAATTGCGGCGGCCATCGGACCTTCGATCAGCCAGACCTTCTTGGCGCCAGCCTCTCGGGCGGCATCTCGAACCGCGCGTCGGTGGACCTCGGTCGAGAGCGCCGGCGTAGAAATGATGACCTGAAGACTCGGCTCGAGCACACGCCGCGGGCGCAGGGAGTCGATAAATTGCCGCAGCATGCCTTGTCCCTCTTGGAATCCAGCCAGCGCTCCGTGTCGGAGCGGCCGGACCAATTCAACTTGGTCGGGAGTTTTACCCATCAGCATTTTTGCGTCGTCACCGGCCGCGCGGATCCGCCGTTTGCCGTTGAACGATTCTATCGCCACTACGGAAGGCTGGTTCAATGCGATGCCTCGCTCGGGCATGAAGATACGAGTATTGGCGGTTCCCAGGTCGATCCCCATCGAAACCGATCCGAAAAGCCGCTGTCGAAGCCCGATCTGAGGTTGAGGCTCCGGTCCTTCTTCCGGGCTGTGCTCGGCCTTTAGCTGGGGACCGGCGTCGTCTCGCACGTGGTCGAGGATGTCAGTATCCGGATTCGCCGGGCTGTGGCCTTTTCGGACTTCGGCAAAACGGCGAAGGTGTTGCTCGCCGAAATCCAGCGTCGTTCCAAGCAACCTACCAAATTGCGAAATGGCTTCA
>JBEVDE010000391.1:0-3765 GCA_040514175.1 Allosphingosinicella sp.
GGGAATCCAGCTGCTTTTCCCACCGTCATTGCGAGCGAAGCGAAGCAATCCAGTGGGGCGCTCGGGTTCCGCTGGATTGCCACGTCGCTTCGCTCCCCGCAATGACGAGTCCTAGCGCGCCCGGGCGTTGCACTTGCCGAGCGAGGCGGAATCGAGCGGCTGGCCGCCGACGGTGAAGCTGCGCAGGGTTCCGACCTCGCGGACCAGGGCCGAACAGTCGACCGCCGGCCGGCTGTTGCCCTGGGGCGCGACGCAGCCGCCGGGACCGCATTTCCAAACGGTCTCCTTGACGATCAGCCGCGCGGCGGCCGGCGGGCTGGCCGGCTCGGCGCGATATTGCGTGCCGGCGAAGGCGGTGCCGCCGAACAGCGACGCGGTGAGAATGAAGGCCAGCAAGGAGGAGGTGAGTTGCCGGGTCATGACAGGCTCCTTTCAGTTGCGATATGCAACCTAATAAGCAGGTCAGTTTTAGTTTGCAACTGGAAAATTGTGTCTTATGTTACAGCCAGGAAAAGCGCTAAGGTGGCCCATGAGCCGAGCTGAGCAATTGCGGGAGGTGTTCGCCGAATGCGGCATCGGCGCGGCGCTCGAGGTGGTGGGCGAGCGCTGGTCGTTCCTGATCCTGCGCGGCGCTTTCAACGGCCTCAGGCATTTCGAGGAATTCCAGACCAATCTCGGAATCGCCCGCAACATCTTGTCCAACCGTCTCGGCCGGCTGGTCGAGCATGGCATATTGCGGCGGGACCCGGATCCGGCCGACCGGCGCAAGGTCACCTATCGGCTCACCGACAAGGGGCGGGACCTGCTTCCCGTCCTGCTCTCCCTGCGCCAGTGGGGCGAGCGCTGGATTTCCGGCCATCCGAGCAACCCGGTGCTGGTCGACCGCTATACGCGCAAGCCGATCGCGCCGATGATCGTCCAGTCCGCCGATGGCCGCGAGCTCGGCATTCGCGACATGGAATGGGTCGACCGCGACGAACTCGACCGCGAAACCCGCGCGGCTTGAGCGAAAAATCCTCCCCGAGATTTCTCGGGGAGGGGGACCGCGCGGAGCGCGGTGGAGGGGTTCTTCGAACGCTGTAAGACCGCTCCACCAGGCTTCGCCTGGTCCCCCTCCCCGGCAAAGGCCGGGGAGGATTGATTCAAGTAGGCTTCACCCTCAGCGGCAGCGATTCGAACAGCTCCGGCTCACCCGGCCGCCGCGCGCCCTCGATCTCCAGGATCCTAAACTTGGTCGTCACCCCGCCCGGCGCCGAGAAGCCGCCGCTCCGGCCGTCCGCGGCGAGCACCCGGTGGCACGGGACGATGATCGGCGCCGGATTGCGCCCAAGCGCGATCCCGACCGCCTGGGCGGCCCCCGGGGCGCCGATGTCGCGGGCGAGATCGCCATAGCTTCGAACCTCGCCGCACGGGATTCGCCGGGCCGCCTGCCAGACGTTGCGTTCGAAGGCCGAGCCGTCGAGGTCGAGCCTGATGTCGCCGAGATCGGTCCGGCCGCCGGCGAGCAGGCTCGCGATTCGCGCGATCGCCGCGGCGGCGAAGGGCGGCGGCTCCGCTTCGCATATTCCCGGGAAGCGGCGGGCGAGGGAGACCCGGGCGCGCTCGTCCGAAGCCTCAGGAAGGGCGGCGCCGACGACAAGGCCGCCGCGCCACACGAGGGCGCAGCGGCCTAGCGCCGTGTCGAAGAGAGCGTAGCCGCTCCCGTCCGGATTATTCGTAATCGCCGCCGGCATTGTTGTTGCGCGGCGGGGCGGCGGCGGTGAGGCGAAGCGCCTCGGCCGAAGCGGAGAGCGAGCCGACCTCGTCCGGCGCCTCGTCGTCGTCGACCTGGACCCGCTGGAGGCCGGAGATCAAAGCCTCCTCGAGATGCTTGGGCTTCACCGTCTCCTCGGCGATCTCGCGCAGGGCGACGACCGGATTCTTGTCGCGGTCGCGGTCGATGGTGAGCTCGGCGCCCCCCGAGACCTGACGCGCCCGCTGGGCCGCGAGCAGCACCAGATCGAACCGGTTGGGAATCTTGTCGACACAATCTTCGACGGTAACGCGCGCCATGAAAGCTGCTCCGCTCAACACCATGATGGGGAAAGCGGGGGAGATACGGACGAGGGGCCCGAAAGTCAATGATTTGCGAGGACGCGGCAATGCCGGCCGAGCCCCGGCGCGGCGCATCCCCGTCATTCCGGCGAAAGCCGGAATCCATGGACGAGGACGCTCTCGGGCAAGACGCCGAAACCGGTGCTCATGGATCCCGGGTCGGGCCCGGGATGACGGCTGCGGCGACGGGCGGGGCTTGCCCTCGCCGTCCAAGCGGCACATGCACCCTTCATGGCGGAGGAAGTAGCGCACCGGCCGGGTCTTTCGCTGGAGGTGGCGGGCAACCGCCTGACCCTCCTCGCCGAAGGGCCCGAGCGGCTCGACGCTTTGCTCGCGCTGATCGCCGGAGCGAAGGAGAGCCTTCGCTTCCTTTATTACATGTTCATGGACGATTCCTCGGGAACCCGGGTGCGCGACGCCCTGATCGCCGCCGCCGGGCGCGGGGTGCGGGTGTGGCTGCTCGTCGACGGCTTCGGCTCGACCGCCAATCGCGAATTCTTCCGGCCGCTCGAAAGCGCCGGCGTCGCCTTCTGCCAGTTCAGCCCGAAATTCGGCCGTCGCTATTTGCTTCGCAACCACCAGAAGCTGGCGCTGGCCGACGGCGAGCGGGTGATCATCGGCGGCTTCAACGTTTCCGACGATTATTTCGGGACGGTCGAATCGGGAGCCTGGCGCGACATCGGCCTGAGCGTCGAAGGCGGGTCGGTCGCCTGTCTCGCCGGCTATTTCGACAGCCTGTTCCGCTGGACCCAGATTCCCGACGCCCGGGTCCGCGACATTCGCAAGCTGCTCCAGCAGAGCAGCGTCACCCAGGGACGGCTGCACTGGCTGTTCGGCGGCCCTTCGCGCCGTCTCAGCCCCTGGGCGCGCGCCGTCCGCCGCGACATGCGGAGCGCCCGCCGGCTCGACCTCATCGCCGCCTATTTCGCGCCGAGCTTCGGCATGCTTCGCCGGCTTTCCGGAATTTCGCGTCGCGGCGGCCGGGTGCGCGTGGTCACCGCCTCGAAATCCGACAACAACGCCACCATCGCGGCGGCGCGAAACACTTATTGGTGGCTGCTGAAACGCGGCGTGGAGATCTTCGAATATTCGCCGACCAAGCTCCACACCAAGCTCTTCGTCGTCGGCGACGTCGTCCACATCGGCTCCGCCAATTTCGACATGCGCAGCCTGTTCCTCAATCTGGAGATGATGCTCCGAATCGACGACGCCCCCTTCGCGTCGGCGATGCGCCGCTTCGTCGACGGCGAGGTGGCGAGATCGGAGCCGATCACTCCGGAAAGCCACCGCCGCAACCGCACCCTGCTCAACCGGCTGCGCTGGGCGATCGGCTATTTCATCGTCGCCATCGCCGACTACCGGATCGCCAAGAGGCTCAATTTCAGGGACGTCGGGCTGCCGAGATCGTAGCTCCCCTCCCTGCAAGGGAGGGGCTAGGGGTGGGTCCGCCGCAGGCGGCCGAAACTCCGTCTCCGTAAAAGTCTCGCTGCGCTCGCCTACCCACCCCCGGCCCCTCCCTTCCCGGGCGGGGAGGCGTCAGCCCGGGAGCCTCCGCCCCAATTCCGCCAGCCCCTGTTCCAGCGCCTCGGCGAGCCGTTCGGCGGCGGCGCGGACCGGCATTCCGGCCTCGTCGAGCTTGAGCAGGGCGCCGACCCCGGCCGCGGCCCAGCG
>JBEVDE010000421.1:0-4496 GCA_040514175.1 Allosphingosinicella sp.
GTTGATCCGCGTGCTGCACGACCATGTCGTCGGCGACCTGTTCCCGCCCGCCAAGAGCAAGGCCGACAAGCTGACGCTGATCGCCGTCGGCGGCTACGGGCGCGGCGAGATGGCGCTTCATTCCGACGTCGACATCGCCTTCGTCACGCCCTGGAAGCCGACCGGCTGGACCGAGCAGATCATCGAATCGATGCTCTATCTGCTCTGGGATCTCGGACTGAAGGTCGGCCACGCCAGCCGCTCGGTCGACGAGATGATCGGCCTCGCCGGTTCCGACCATACGATCCGCACGGCGATCCTCGAATCGCGCTATCTGTGGGGCGACGAAGCCCTGTTCGACGAGGTCCAGGCGCGCTTCCGAAAGGAAGTGGTGGCGGGCAAGGCAAGCCTGTTCGTCACCGAGAAGCTGAAGGAGCGCGAGGCCCGGCACCAGCGCATGGGCGACAGCCGCTACGTCGTCGAACCCAACGTCAAGGAAGGCAAAGGCGGTCTTCGCGACCTCCACACTTTGTTCTGGATCGGCAAATATGCCTACCGGCTCGACAGCGTCGCCGAGCTGGTCGACGTCGGCCTTCTGACCGCCCAGGAGCTTCGCCATTTCCAGCGCGCCGAGCGCTTCCTGTGGGCGGTGCGCTGCCATCTCCATCTGATCGCCGGACGGCCCGAGGAGCGCCTCACCTTCGATTATCAGCGCGAGCTCGCGGCGCGGATGCATTATGCCGACCGGCCGGGCAAATCGCCGGTCGAACGCTTCATGCGCCATTATTTCCTGCATGCGAAGACGGTCGGCGACCTCACCGGGGTGTTCCTCGCCCATCTCGACGAGAAGTTCGCCAAGGCCGGAAGCCGCTTCGGCCTCCCGGCGCTGCGCCGCCGGCCCAGCCGGCTCGAGGGATTCGTGCTCGACCGCGGACGGCTCGCACTGCCGAACGACGATTTCTTCCACGAGGATCCGGTGCGCCTGATCCGGATCTTCGCGCTCGCCGACAAGAACGGCCTGGAGGTCCACCCGCTGGCGATGCGCGCGGCCGCCCGTGACTCCAAATTGATCGACTCGTCGGTCCGCGCCAATCCGGAAGCCAACGCCTTGTTTCTCGAAGTGCTGACCAGTCCGCGCGATCCGGAGACGGTTCTGCGCTGGATGAACGAAGCCGGCGTGTTCGGCCGCTTCGTTCCCGATTTCGGCCGGGTCGTCGCCCAGATGCAGTTCGACATGTATCACCACTACACCGTCGACGAGCATTCGATCCGGGCGATCGGCCTTCTGTCGCGGATCGAGCGCGGTGAATTGAAGGAGGACCATCCGCTCTCGACCGGCCTTTTCCGGCTGATCGCGTCGCGACGCGTGCTCTATGCGGCGGTCCTGCTCCACGACATCGCCAAGGGGCGGGGCGGAGATCATAGCGAGCTTGGAGCCGAGGTGGCGCGCGCGCTTTGCCCGCGCCTCGGGCTGAGCGATGCGGAGACCGAAACTGTCGCCTGGCTGGTGCGCTGGCACCTCCTGATGTCGGCCACCGCCTTCAAGCGCGACCTCGCCGATCCCCAGACCATCGCCGACTTCGCCGGACGGGTGAAGAGCCCCGAGCGGCTTCGGCTGCTTCTGATGCTGACCGTAGTCGACATAAGGGCGGTCGGGCCGGGCGTTTGGAACAGCTGGAAGCGGCAGCTGCTGCGCACCTTGTTCGAGGCGGCGGAGGAGGTGCTTCGGCTCGGCCACAAGCAGCAGGGCCGGCGCGAGCGGGTCACCAACATCTGCGAGGAGCTGGCCGCGCGCCTCGCCTGGGAGCCGAGCCGTTTCGCGCGTCTCAGCTGGCGGCTGCCGGACAGCTATTGGCTTTCAGAGCCCCTCGACGCTCTGGAGCGCAACGCGCACCTGATCGATTCCAGCGATCGGGCGCCGAAGACGGCGCGGCCGGTGGCGACCGCGATCGACGAGGAGAGAGGCGCCACCCTGGTCAGCATCTACGCGCGGGACGAGCCGGGCCTGTTCTATCGGCTGACCGGAGCGATCAGCCTCGCCGGCGGCAACATCATCGACGCGCGAATCCACACCACCCTGGACGGAATGGCGCTCGACAATTTCCTCGTCCAGGACGGCAACGGCCGGCCGTTCGCCGACCGGCATCAGCTGAAGCGGCTCGAGGGTGCCGTTCTCGCCGCGCTCGACGGCCAGGAGCCCGCGACCGAGCGGCTGGAGGCCAAGGCGCTGCCGCTGGTACGTGCCGAGGCGTTCGCAATCCAGCCCGCCGTGTTCGTCGATAACCAGGCGTCGAGCCGCTACACGGTGGTCGAGATCAACGCTCGCGACCGCGCCGCCCTGCTGAGCGGACTGGCCCGCGCCTTGCTCGAATCGAAGGCGGCGGTCCATTCCGCCCATATCGCCACCTATGGCGAACGCGCGGTCGACGTCTTCTATCTGACCGGCGCGTCGGGCGAGAAGATTTCCGCGCCCGCCCGCCTCAAGGCGCTCCACGCCCGCCTGCTCAAGGCAGCGAGCCTCGGCGACGCGGCAAGGAAGGCGGCTTGATCCGTCATTGCGAAGGCCCGGGACCTGGTCCGGGGGCCGCCAATCCATGGATCCCCAAGCTGCTCTGGATTGCTTCGCTACGCTCGCAATGACGGGTGAAGATTATCAAAGAAAAGGCCCCCGCCGTTTCCGGCGAGGGCCCGTTCTTTACGCCGGTGCTTCGCTCAGAAGCGGAAGCGGCCGGTGATTCCGTAGGTGCGCGGCTCCGCGAGGAAGGCGGAGAAGATCTGCCGTCCGCCCGGGAATTGCGGATCGACGAACGGCGCAGCCGTCGTGCCCGCCTGGAAGGGCGAGTTGAAGGCGACCTGCGCATATTCGGTCTTGAACAGGTTCTGGGCCCAGATTTCGAGCGACCAGCGCTCCTCGGGT
This sequence comes from Allosphingosinicella sp., assembly GCA_040514175.1. Taxonomy (GTDB): domain Bacteria; phylum Pseudomonadota; class Alphaproteobacteria; order Sphingomonadales; family Sphingomonadaceae; genus Allosphingosinicella. Next base: position 2,897 of record JBEVDE010000421.1, read on the forward strand.
CCGCGGATGCCCATCCTGGCGTTGACGACCGTATAGCCTTCCTCTTCCTTCTGCGGGAACAGGTCGGAACCGGTATTGTAGTCGCCGGTCACTCGGGCATCGACGTAGAAGAGGCCGGTCATTCCGCTACCGCCGATCCGCGGAGTCCAGGCGATCGAGCCGGTGGTGACCACCTCGGGCGCGTTGGACAGATTGTCGCCGGGCAACTTGCGAAGCGCCGGATCGAGCGGAACGCCGAGGTCGTTGCCGACCAGCTGGTTGCGATATTTGGTCTCGGCATAGGTCAGGCCGAGGCCGATTGTGAGGTCGCGGCGCGGACGGAGCGAGCTTTCGATTTCGATGCCCTGCGATTTGACGCCGTAGGTGACGTCGTCGATCGGACAGGCGCCGGTGGCGGCGCTGAGATCGCGGTCGCCGCCATTGAGATCGGTCCCGCAACCGTTGACCGTCTGCACCAGGAAGACGGTGCCGTTGAACGTGTTCAGCTGGAAGCTGTCGAACTGCTGCCGGAAGATCGCGACGTTCAGGGTGAGCGGCCCGCGCGAGTATTTGGCGCCGATCTCGTAGGCGGTGTCGATCTCCGGATCGAACTGGAGATTGCCGACCAGGGCCTGGGCGCCCCCCGCTGCCGCGAACGTCCCGATCGGTGACTTGAGCGCGGACCGGTCGAGGTTGAAGCCGCCCGCTTTGTAGCCGCGCGAATAGCTCGCGTAGAGCAGGAGGTCGTCGGACGGCGTGAACGAAAGCACGCCCGTGCCGGTGAACTCGTCCTCGCTTCGGCGGTCATTGATCGCGACCCCGTTCAGCTCGGAGGTCGAGTTGCCCTGGCAGGAAAGCCCGATCAGGCCGCCGGCCACGGGCGCTAGCCCCGCGTTGGCGAGGAGGGGAGTCAGCGCCGCCTGCTGGGCCGCGCAGGCGGTGTTGTCGTTGCCGAAGAGCGCATCGAACTTCTTGCGCTCGTTGGTGTAGCGAAGGCCCATCGTCAGAGCGAGATTGTCGGTGATGTGGAAGATATTGTGGGTGAAGAAGGCGTAGTTGCGGCTGTTTTGCGAATAGATGTCCTGGGTCGAGCCGCGGTCGTTGATCCCTTCGAGCCGGTCGAAGCCTGCAAGTATGAGCGGGCCGGCTGGGCCGAACGGCGAGGGGACGCCCGGTGCGAGAGCGCCACTGATCACCGCCCGTCCGGTCGGGCTTATACAGCCCGGCGTCGTCGGCGAGTAGAAGCCGGCTAGTCCGCCGCCAGAGATGATGCGGCATGTGGCGAACCGGCCATATTGGTTGCCGAAGCGAAGATTGTCGGTGACCGTCAGATCCTCGTCGGCGAAATAGGCGCCGACCAGCCAGTCGAGCTTGTTGTTGAAGGCCGTGCCCTGGAGGCGAAGCTCCTGGCTGAAGGTCTTGAACTCCCGGACAACGCCTTCGCCGCCCCGGTACAGAATGTCGACCGTGCTGTAATCGATGTCGCCGGGCTGGCCCGAGCTGTAGTCGCGATAGCCGGTGATCGAGGTCAGGGTGGCATTGCCGAACTTGTAATTGGCCTCGAGCGAAATGCCCTTGTCGTCGGTGACTCCCTCATAGGAGCGGCCGTTGGAGACGTAGA
>JBEVDE010000472.1:0-5386 GCA_040514175.1 Allosphingosinicella sp.
GCCGTGAGTTGGCGCAGATAAGGAACGTTGCCTGCATAATAGATTGGCGCACTGCCCTTGCGCACGTCTATCGCCATAACCGTCAGGCCCGCATGGACGGCGAAGCGGATGCTGGGCGTGACGGTCGGCTGAACCGGTCCGCTGCACAGGCCTTCGATCCGCTGCCGCAGCTTAGCCCGCACACCTGTGTCCGAACCGCTCGCAATACCGACGATCGCGCCGTCGTCTGCGATCCCAAGATAGATGGTGCCATCGTTGCTGGTAGCGAATGCCGCGATCTCCTTGCCGAGATCGCCGACATGCGACGGGAAGGTCACTTTGAACTCCACCTCCTGCGACTCGCCTGCGGCGGCGATTCGCGACAGATCCCTCGAAAGAACGGAGTCGGCCCAAGGGGGCAGCTTTTCATTCGAAGCATCGGCCATGCATCTTGATGGCCCGAGCAATGATAACAGACAATCGACTTTACACAGGAGGACACAGGCGGAATCCAAGGTTCCACTCCGGGTTCTCCCTTTGCCTAATACCGTGAGAGGTTGGGCGTGCGCATTACTCAGCGGGCGGTGAGATTTCGGAGACGCTCGGTCCCGGTTTGTCCCTGCGCGCAGTGAGGAGGATCATTTGAACTCCAGGATCACCGCGTCGACCGCGAGGCTGTCGCCCGGCTTGGCCGACACCGCCTTCACCACGCCGGCTTTCTCCGCGCGCAGGATATTCTCCATCTTCATCGCCTCGACCACGGCGAGCGGCTGGCCCGCCTCGACCTTGTCGCCTTCGCCGACGTTGAGAGCGGTCAGCAGGCCCGGCATCGGGCAAAGCAGGAATCGGGATAGGTCCGGCGGCACCTTCTCGATCATGAACCGGCTGAGCTCGCCGACATGGGCCGGGAGAACCTCGACGAGGTGCGAGGCGCCCCGGGTCGTCAGCCGCCACTGCCGGCCCCGGCGCGCGACCTGGACGATGCGGCTGCGGCCGTCGATCATGCCCTTGAACAATCTTTGCCCGGGCTCCCAGCGCCCGATCAGCTCGCGGCCCTCGCCTTCGTCCAGATAGGCGAGCAGGCCGCCGTCGAAGCCGTCGAACCTGAGGGCGAAGCTCCGGCCGGCGAGGCGCACGACCCGCTCCTCCGGGGGCGCGACCGGGGCGCCGAGCTGGCCGCTCACCGAGCAGGCGCGAGCCTCGGTCTCCATCGCCAGCATCGCGCCGATCGCCGCCAGATCCTCGATCAGGCGATCGTCCGCGGGCGCGCCCTCGAAGCCTTCGGGATATTCCTCGGCGATGAAGCCGGTGGTCAGCCGCCCCTCCCGGAAGCGCGGATGCTGCATCAGCGCCGAGAGGAAATCGACATTGTGGCCGATGCCTTCGAGAACGAAGGAATCGAGCGCCTCGACCTGGCGGTCGATCGCCGCCTCGCGGGTCGGCGCCCAGGTGATCAGCTTGGCGATCATCGGGTCATAGAACATCGAGACCTCGCCGCCCTCCTCGACGCCGTCGTCGACCCGGGTCCGGCCCTCCGCCTCGTCCGACTCGCGCGGCGCCCGGTAGCGGACCAGCCGCCCCGTCGAAGGCAGGAAGCCGCGATAGGGATCCTCGGCATAGACCCGATTCTCGACCGCCCAGCCGTTCAGCCTCACCTCCTCCTGGCTTAGGGGGAGGTCCTCGCCCGCAGCGACCCGGATCATCAGCTCGACGAGATCGAGGCCGGTCACCTCTTCCGTCACCGGATGCTCGACCTGGAGCCGGGTGTTCATCTCGAGGAAGTAGAAGCTCCGGTCGCCGCCGGCGATGAATTCGACCGTGCCCGCGGAGAAATAGCCCACCGCCTGCGCCAAAGCGACCGCCTGCTCCCCCATCGCCTTGCGCATCTCGGGCGTGACGAAGGGCGACGGCGCCTCCTCGACCACCTTCTGGTGACGGCGCTGGACCGAGCATTCGCGCTCGCCGAGATAGAGCAGGTTGCCGCCCTTGTCGCCGATCAGCTGGATCTCGATATGGCGCGGATTCTCGACGAACTTCTCGATGAACACCCGGTCGTCGCCGAAGCTCGCCAGCCCCTCGCGCTTGGTCGCCTCGAAGCCCTCGCGGACGTCGGTCTCGCTGTAGGCGAGCCGCATCCCCTTGCCGCCGCCGCCGGCCGAGGCCTTCATCATCACCGGATAGCCGATCTCGCCGGCGATCCTCACCGCATGCTCGGTATCGTCTATCTCGCCGACGAAGCCGGGGACGACGCTCACCCCCGCCTCGCGCGCAAGCTTCTTCGATTCGATCTTGTCGCCCATCGCCGCGATCGCGCCCGGCGGCGGCCCGATGAAGGCGATACCGGCTTCCTCGAGCGCCCGGGCGAAGCTCTCGCGCTCGGACAGGAAGCCGTAGCCGGGATGGACCGCCTCCGCCCCCGTCGCCCTGCAGGCGTCGATGATCAGCTCGGCATTGAGATAGGATTCGCTCGCCGGCGGCGGCCCGAGCCGCACCGATTCGTCGGCGAGCTTGACGTGCGGCGCCCGCGCGTCGGCATCCGAATAGACCGCGACGGTGGCGATCCCCATCTTCCGGGCGGTGCGGATGACGCGGCAGGCGATCTCGCCCCGGTTGGCGATCAGGATCTTGGAGAACATCACTGACTCTCTTGCCGACCCTCGGCCCCTCCCGCAAGCGGGAGGCTGTCATGAGCGGCCCGCTTGCGAGTCCTGCCGGCGAAATAGTTCACGAGCCAGACGGCTCCGAAATAGAAGATGGTCGCGCTGCCGGCGACCTTCCACATCAACGACAGGCCTCCGCCGACGCACGTCTCGGGCTGAAGCGCGCAGCCGTGGCCCTCGATGTAGGCGGCCAGGCCGACTGTCCAGCAGACCCCGACGGTGTAGAGCGCGCTGAGGCCCGCGAGCAGGAAGCTCGACCCCGAAGGCCGCGCCCCCGCCCCGTCGCGGATCCCCCAGCAGAGAAGGACGAACGCGGCGGCCCCGATCAGGGCGGTGAATATTGAGAATATCGTCAAGCCGTAAAGGACGGCGACGATGGCCCAGTAGAGCGTTGCGAGAAGAGCCCAGCCGACGGCGGCCAATCTCATTCATGGTCCTCCTTGGCCGAGCGCAGGCCCCAAGGGCTGTTGCTATGGACGCGATAACCGCCCTTCACGCGGTTCAGGTAAAATCGCCCTTGAATGCGTGACCGTTGAGGCTCCCAATTGGGCGGGCACATGAGCATGTAGCCCTCTTTCTCCATCGCTCGCGCGAAGCGCCGGTTGGCGCCGGGCTCGAAGCGCAGCCGGTACACCGCCGAGCCTTTGTTTCCGGCCAGGCCATCCTTGATGACCTTGTGCGCGCGAAGCAGGCAGACACCCTTGTTGAGCCCGCACAGCGCCGTGCCATCGACGACTACATCGACGCTGTCCAAAATGCCGTCTTCCGACAAGGTCGCGCAGGCCGACCCAGCTGTCTCCATGCCGATCAGCAGGACTGCGGCGGCGATGAGCTTCGCCACCGCAATCAGCTCAAGCTGTCCACGAACATGGCCAGGAACATCCCGACGCCGATGGTGAGAGTGATCGGCGCGGCCCGGCGCAGGAAGTCGATCGATTTCGGCGGCGCGGTTCCCGTATAGCGCGCCTTCGCGATCTCGCTCGAGCCGCTGAAGGCGAGGATTCCGCTCAGGCTGACGAAGGCGATGTCGATGATGACCATGAAGGGCTTCACGTCCTTCGGATCGACCTTCTGGATGACGACGAGCACTCCGCCCAGCGTCAGCAGCGCCAGCGAGGTCAGATGCTTGAAGAAATCGTAGAGAAGCAGGTCGCCGTCGCGATGCTGGGGCTGGGCGGGCAGCCCTTCGTCTTCCTCGGTCACTCTGCGGCCTCTTCCAGCGGCGGGAAATTGTGGCCGAGGAGCTTCAGGACTTCGCCTGCCGCGTCAACCAGGTTGGTGCCGGGGCCGAAGATCGCCTGCACCCCCGCCTCGCGGAGCATCTCGTAATCCTGGGCGGGGATGACCCCTCCGACGACGACCTTGATGTCGGGCCGGCCGAGGTCGCGCAAATGCCCGATGAGCTCCGGGACCAGGGTCTTGTGCCCCGCCGCCAGGCTCGAGGCGCCGACCACGTCGACGGCTTTCTCCACCGCGAGCCGGGCGCTTTCCTCGGGCGTCTGGAAGAGCGGGCCGGGGACCACCTCGAAGCCGAGATCGGCGAAGGCGGAGGCGACCAGATTGGCGCCGCGGTCGTGGCCGTCCTGGCCCATCTTGGCGACCAGCATCCTCGGCTTGCGGCCGAGCCGCCGCTCGATCGCCGAGACTCCCGCCCCGGCTCTCGCCCAGCGCGGATCGCCTTCATAGGCGCCGCCATAGACTCCGCTCACCGGCTCGGGCGTGGTGCCATAGCGGCCGAAAGAATCCTCGAGCGCCTGGCTGATCTCGCCCAGGGTCGCCCGCGCCCGCGCCGCCTCGACGGACAAAGCAAGCAGGTTGGAATCGCCTCTCGCCCCTTCGCGAAGCGCGTCGAGAGCCGCCTTCGAAGCCGCTTCGTCCCGTTCCGAGCGTACTTTCGCGAGCCGGGCCACCTGCCCCGTCCGGACCTTGTCATTGTCGATCTGGAGGATGTCGAGATGGGCCTCGTCCTCCAGCCGGTAGCGATTGACCCCGACGATCACATCCTCGCCGCGGTCGGCGCGAGCCGCCCGGGCCGCGGCCGCTTCCTCGATCCGGCGCTTCGGCAGCCCCTCCGCGACCGCCGCGGTCATTCCGCCCAGCGCCTCGACTTCCTCGATCAGGGCCCAGGCCTTGTCGGCCAGCTCCTTCGTCAGGCTCTCGATGAAATAGGACCCGCCCAAGGGATCGGCGACGTGGGTGATCCCGCTTTCCTCGGCGAGGATGAGCTGGGTGTTGCGGGCGATCCGGGCGGAGAAGTCCGTTGGCAGGGCGATCGCCTCGTCGAAGCTGTTGGTGTGGAGCGACTGGGTGCCGCCGAGCACCGCCGCCATCGCCTCGACCGTGGTCCTCACGATATTGTTGTAGGGATCCTGCTCGGTCAGCGACACGCCCGAGGTCTGGCAATGGGTGCGGAGCATCAGCGACTTCGGGTTCTTCGCCCCGAAGCCATGCATGATCCGGTGCCAGAGCGTCCGCGCGGCGCGCAGCTTGGCGATCTCCATGAAGAAGTTCATGCCGATCGCGAAGAAGAAGGACAGCCGCCCGGCGAACTTGTCGATGTCGAGCCCTGAAGCCACGCCATATTTTACATACTCCATGCCGTCGGCGATGGTGAAGGCCAATTCCTGGACCTGCGTCGCCCCGGCTTCCTGCATGTGATAGCCGCTGATCGAGATGCTGTTGAACTTGGGCATCTCGCGCGACGTGTAGCCGAAGATGTCCGAGATGATCCGCATGCTCGGCTCGGG
>JBEVDE010000008.1:0-9130 GCA_040514175.1 Allosphingosinicella sp.
GACGTCAGGTCCACCGTCCGCGAAGTGTTCGAATCGGCGGTGGCGATGGGCCGCGAGGCCCTCGCCCTCTTCTGCGTCGACGCCGCCGAGGTCGACCGGGTCGAGCAGGAATATCGCGAGCGCGACCGCCAGCGCCTCGACAGCCAGACCGCCTCGGGGGACATCCACGCGCTGAAGGAGACGATGTTCAGCCCGGACAATCCGCTGGGGGAGAGCCGCTGAAATCCTTCCCTGCATTCGCAGGGGAGGGGGACCACCCGAAGGGTGGTGGAGGGGCCTTCTGACTTCGAACAACCCCTCCACCATGCTTCGCATGGTCCCCCTCCCCGCGAAATCGCGGGGAGGATTTCACCGCCGCAGCTGCCGCTCCGGGAAATCCTCCACCTCGTCCGGCTCGACCGGGCTCGCGACCGTGTAGCGGCGCGCTCCAAGCGCCACCTCGATCCGCTTCAACGGTCGTGCCCCGCCAGCGCCTCGAGGATCCGCCCGACCGTCCGTTCGTGCGGACCGGATTCGCTCCGCACCCTGAGATGCGCTTCGGCGTAGATCGGGTTGCGGGCCCGGGCGAGCTCGCTCAGCAAGGGCAGGGGATCCTGGCCTGCGAGCAGCGGCCGGGTTTCGCGCCGGGAGACCCGCTCCGCCAGCGTCTCGACCTCCGCCTCGAGCCAGATGGCGACGCAGCGATCGAGGATCAGCGCCCTCGTCTCGGGATCCATGAAGGCGCCGCCGCCGGTCGCGATCACCTTGCGCTCGCCCTCGATCAGGCGCCGGAGCACGCGCCGCTCGCCGTCGCGGAAGCTCGCCTCGCCGAAGCGGTCGAATATCTCCCTGATCTCATGATCGGCGGCCCGCTCGATCTCCTCGTCCGAATCGACGAAGGGAAGGCCGAGCCGCCGGGCGAGCCGACGCCCGACCGTGGACTTGCCCGCCCCCATCAGCCCGACGAGGACGATCGATCGTTCGGGAAGGGCGGGGGTGTCCGGCATCGCGGCAGGGGCTATACAGGGGGGCGGCTCGTGGGGCAAAAGGCCGGCCATGCGTATCTCACCCCCGCCGCGGCGCCGTACATCGATCGTTCCGAAGCTGCTCCTCGCTTTGCTTCTCGTCTTCCTGGGCTGGCTGGTCTGGCTCGGCTTCAGCGACACCGAGGTTCCGACCCAGCGGATCGAGCAGGACGTCACCAATGAAGCCCTTGCGGGCTAAGCTCCTTCTCCTCGCCGGCGGCGCGGCCCTGGCCTTCGCCATCCCGGCGATGGGCCAGCGCGAAAAAGGCCCGGAATCGCTGCTGCCGCCCGGCTTCGGCGATCCGCCCCCGCCTGCGCCGAAGGAGCCGGCGCCCGCCGTTCCGGCGCCTCCGTCACCCGCTTCGCCGGCCCCGCCCGCCCCCGCGCCGGCGCCGCCCCGTCCGGGCGATCCGCTGGACATCGAGGATGGCGCGGCCGAGGATCTGGAGGCCTTGGCCGAGCGGGCGATGCCTCCGCCGATCGAGATTCCGGAAGGCTCGCGCCGCCCCGTCAACCCGGTCGGGCCGCTCCGGCCCGGCAATTGGGGCCTCGGCCAGGACGCCTTCGGCAACGCCAACGGCCGCTTTCTCGGTGGGCTGATGGGCCGGCTCAACGCGCCTCTGCCCTCGCGCTGGACCTCGATCCTGCTGCGCCGGGCCCTGCTTTCCGAAGCGACGGCGCCTCGGCAGGTCAACGAGGTCGATTGGATCGCCGAGCGCGCCTGGCTGCTCGTCCGGATGGGCGAGGCGGACAGCGCCCGGATGCTCGTCCAGGCGGTCGACGTCGACCAGTTCACGCCGCGCATGTTCAGCGTCGCCGTGCAGACCGCCCTTGCCACCGCCGATCCGGCGGCGCTCTGCCCCCTCGTCGGCCCGGGCCGAAAGGCCTCGGACCAGCCGGTCTGGCCGCTCGCCGACGCGATGTGCGCCTCCCTGGAGGGCGACGCCGCCCGCGCCAGCCAGCTGATCGAGCAGGCGCGGCGCCGAAGCGGCGGCGGCATCGACACCCTCCTTGCCGAAAAGGTGATCGGCGCCGGCACCAACACCCGCCGAGCGGTGACCATCGAGTGGCAGGGGGTGGACGAGCTGAACAGCTGGCGCTTCGGCCTCGCCAGCGCCACCGGCCTCGAAATCCCCGGCGAACTTCTCAACCGCGCCGGGCCTGCCGTCTGGGCCTGGCAGGCGCGGGCGCCGATGATCCCGCTCGAGCAGCGCGTCGACGCCGCCCAGCGGGCCGCGACGCTCGGGGTCTTCTCCAACGCCGCTCTGGTCGAGATGCACAGCCTGCTCGCCGACCGCACCGACCCTTCCGAGATCGAGGCCAGCATCGGCGGCCGACTGCGCAAGGCCTATGCCGCGGGGTCGGTCGACGATCGCATGGACGCCTTGCGCAACCTCTGGGACGAAGGCGACGACCGCTACGGCCGGTACATCCTCACCGCCGCCGCCGCCGCCCGGATCCCGGTCTCGAAGGACCGCGGCAACCGGACCGACGATCTGATCGGATCGATGATGTCGGCGGGCTATGACCGATTCGCCGCCCGCTGGGGCCCGGTCGCCGACGGGCTCGACGGGGACGACGGCAACCGCGCCTGGTCGATCCTGGCGGTCGGGGCGCCGCGCCCGGTGGTCGATCTCAGCGCCGGCCGGATCGAGGAATTCACCGACAGCGCCGGAAGCCATCGCGGCCGCATGCTCGTCGCCGCCTTGGCCGGCCTCGGCCGGCTCGACGATCCGCTTCCCTATGGCGTCAGCCCGGCGCCGCGCAGCCGCTGGGCCAATATCATCGCCCCCGCCGCGCGGGCGAAGCAGCCCGGCACCGTCGCCCTCCTCGCCGGAATCGGCATGCAGACGGCGAGCTGGCGCGGGGTGCCGCCGGAGCATCTCTATCATATCGTGAAGGCGCTGAGGGAGGTCGGCCTCGACTATGAGGCGCGGATGATCGCGGCCGAGGCGATGACCCGGCTGTGAGCGCGGTTCGCGAGGACGGGCAGCTGATCGCCGCCTTCCTCGAGATGCTCGCCGCGGAGGCCGGCGCCGCCGTCAACACCCGCCTCGCCTACGAGCGCGACCTGCGCGGCGCCTCCGAGCTGCTGGGGGGCGGGCTCTCCGGCGCGTCGCAGGACGCTCTGAAGGGCCTTGCCGAGGCCTGGCTCCCGCTCAAGCGCGCGACGGTGGCGCGCAAGGCTGCGGCCCTGCGCCGCTTCTACGGCTTCCTCCACGACGAGGGCCTGCGCGGCGACGACCCTTCCGCCGCCTTGCCGCGCCCCGCCGGCGGCCGGCCGCTGCCCAGGATCCTCGACCATGAAGCGGTCGGCGCCCTCTTCGCCGAGCTCGACCGCCGCCGCGGCGAGGCGCCGGACGCCGCCGCCCTGCGGCTGACGGCGCTGGTCGAATTGCTCTACGGCTCGGGCATGCGCGCGACCGAGCTGGTCTCGCTGCCCCGCCACGCCGTCCATCCGGACAAGCCGTTCCTGATCCTTCGCGGCAAGGGCGCCAAGGAGCGGCTCGTCCCCATCTCCGACCGCGCCCGGGCGGCCGTCGCCTCATGGGCGGCTATGGTGCCGCGCGACAGCCTCTGGCTCTTCCGCTCGGGCAAGGGCCACCTCAGCCGGGTCCGCCTCCATCAGCTCCTCAAGGAGCTCGCCGCCGCCGCCGGAGTGCCGCCCGAGCGGGTCAGCCCCCACGTCCTTCGCCACGCCTTCGCCACCCATTTGCTCGAGGGCGGCGCCGACCTTCGGGCCCTCCAGATGCTGCTCGGCCATGCCGACATCGCCACCACCCAGATCTACACCCATGTCGACAGCCGCCGCCTCATCGACCTCGTCAACGAGAGGCACCCGCTCGCGGACGAGGGGCGGGGGTTGCCGGGAAAGTCCACGTCATCCCGGGCTTGACCCGGGACCCCTGAACACCGGCCGGCGAGGATACTCGTCCACCGGTGTTCATGGGTCCCGGCTTTCGCCGGGATGACGGTTGCGTTGACGCAAAGGCCGAGCCAGCCTAACCCGCGCCCAGCCATGCCCACCTTCCTCGATTTCGAAAAAGCGATCGCCGAGCTCGACAACCGCATCGAGGAGCTGCGCGAGACGGCCGAGGATTCCGACCTCAACATCGATTCCGAGATCGGCCGCCTCGAGGTCAAGTCCGAGCGGATGCTTCGCGAGACCTACGCCCGGCTCACCCCGTGGCAGAAGACCCAGGTCGCTCGCCATCCCGACCGGCCGCATTTCAAGGATTATGTCGCCGCCCTCGCCGAGGATTTCATCCCGCTCGCCGGCGACCGCAATTTCGCCGAGGACGCCGCCATCGTCGGCGGGCTCGGCCGGCTCGGCGGCCGCAAGGTCATGCTGATCGGGCATGAGAAAGGCGACGACACCGCCAGCCGCCTGACCCACAATTTCGGAATGGCCAAGCCCGAGGGCTACAGGAAGGCGATCCGGCTGATGGAGCTGGCGGACCGCTTCGGCCTTGCCGTCGTCACCCTGGTCGACACGCCCGGCGCCTTCCCCGGAGTCCAGGCCGAGGAGCGCGGCCAGGCGGAGGCGATCGCCCGCTCGACCGAGGCCTGCCTGGCGCTCGGCGTTCCGATGGTCGCGGCGATCGTCGGGGAAGGGGGGTCGGGCGGCGCCATCGCCATCGCCACCGCCAACCGGGTGCTGATGCTCGAGCACAGCGTCTACGCCGTCATCTCGCCCGAAGGCTGCGCCTCGATTCTCTGGCGGACCGCGGAAAAGGCCGCCGACGCCGCCGAGGCGATGCGGGTGACGGCCCAGGATTTGAAAGCCCTGGGCGTGATCGACCGGATCGTCCCGGAGCCGGTCGGCGGCGCCCATAGGAGCCCGGCGGAGGCGATCGCGGCGCTCGGCGAGGCGATCGGCGAGGAGCTCGATTCGCTCTCGGCCCTGTCGCCCGGCGACGTGCGGGCGGATCGGCGCCGGAAGTATTTGGCGATAGCGTAATCGCAAAGAAAGAGGCGGCGGAACCTGGGTTCCGCCGCCTCCTTTTCGATAGTCGCTGATCAGGCGATTAGACCGCCATGTTGTCCGCGACAGCATTGAAGGTCGTGCCGAGGTTGCTGCCGATGTTCTGCATGGCGGCAATGGCGGCGACGGCGATCAGGGCGGCGATCAGGCCATATTCGATGGCGGTGGCACCCTCTTCGTTCTTGAAGATTTTGCGAATGAGCTTCATGTTCCGGTCTCCTGTTCCAAAGCTTTGGAAGTCCACACTTCCCGACCCCCCTGTCCATTTGGCGGTCACTGTCTGATTATTCGAAGGAAGTTTCCAAAAGGTTATCAACTTGCGGCTTTTGAGCGATCAGGTGACGGCCTGGGTGACGTTGTCGGAAACGTCGGTCCACATCGTCGTCGTCTTGCTCGCCACCGCATTCAGGCCGGCGATCATCGCCAGCACGATGAGGGCGCAGATCAGCGCATATTCGACCGCGCTGGCGGCCTTGATGTCGCGGATCAGCTTTGCAAAGAAGAGTCGCATCGGCCTTACCTTCCCACACCCAGGCTTCTCGCCCATCCTCGCTGGATAGGCGGGTTGAGTTAACGGAGTCCTTCCGCTGGCCTCGAATCTGCAAAAAAATCCGACACTCACCGTGGTGGCGGCGGCGCTGGTGGACGGCGACGGCCGCATCCTGCTCCAGCAGCGCGCGCCCGGACGGGCCATGGCCGGGCTGTGGGAATTCCCCGGCGGCAAGGTCGAGGAGGGGGAGCGGCCGGAGGCGGCGCTGGCGCGCGAGCTCGAGGAGGAGCTCGGAATCGGGGTCGAGATCGAGGCGCTGTCGCCCGCCGCCTTCGCCAGCGCCGACAATGCGGGCCGCCACATGCTTCTGCTCCTCTATCTGTGCCGCGAATGGCAGGGAGAGCCCCGCGCGCTCGATGCCGCCGCGCTCTTGTGGGTGCGGCCGGCCGAGATGGCCGCCCTGCCGATGCCGCCCGCGGACGAGCCCCTGATCCCCCTGCTCGAACGGCTGCTGTAAATTCCTCTCCCTGGAAGGGAGGGGTCAGGGGTGGGTAGGCGAGCGAAGCGAGACTCCTTGCTGAGTCGGAGTTTCGGCCGCCTTCGGCGGACCCACCCCCCGGCCCCTCCCTTTCAGGGAGGGGAGTCAGGCGGCTTCAGCGCTTCCGCCAGCGACATCGTGCCGCTGCCGCGCGGCGCCGGCTTCGGCTGGTCGGGCGACGGGCTCCAGCCGAGCAAATGGAGGATCTCGAACCGCTCGATCGTCTTGTCTCCCGGCGTGTCGAAATCCGCGATGGCGGCGGCGAGGCCGTGCCGTCCCAGCGGCAGGCGCGAGCGCGCGGCGAGGAGGTTGGTCGCGCCCATCGCCCTCAGGTCGCGGACGAGATCCAGAAGCGAGCGGAAGCGGACGTCGACCGGCTGCGCGTCGACCACCGGCAAGGCGAAGCCCGCCCGGGTCAGCAGGTCGCCGGCTGCGCGGACGTCGATCTGGGGATGGACCCGCGCCGCGGCGCCGCCTCCGACCTCGTCCGCCGCCAGCATCGCCCGCCGGAGCCGGGGCAGGCTGCCGGCGCCGGCGAAGGCGCCGAGGAACAGCCCGTCGGGCTTCAGCGCCCGCCGCACGAGAAGCAGGGCGCCGGGCAGATCGTTGACTCCGTCGAGCGCTCCCACTGAAACGACCAGGTCGAAGGCGCCGTCGGCAAAGGGCAGGCGGTCCTCGTCGGCCTGGACTCCGCCCGCCCGCCGGGCAAAGGCCCCTCCCGGGTCGCACGAAGTGACGTCGAGCCCGCGCTCGCGCAGCCGGCGAGTCAAATATCCCCCGGCGCAGCCCAGGTCGAGCGCGCGGCGAAAGTCCCGTTTGACGAAATCGAGCCGCTCGATCAGCTCGTCGGCGACCAGGCGGTGGAGATAATCGGCCTCGGCGAAGCGGGCCGCCGCCCGGTCGCGCCGAAGCCGCCTCAGGCGCCGGTCGAAGGGGAGGTCCTGGCTCATCGCGCCCGCGTTAGAGCCGAGTGGGCCGATGCGGAAGTGTTCCCCGGCGAAGGCCGGGGTCCAGCGACACGCACTGAAGGACTGGGTCCCGGCTTTCGCCGGGAAACGAGGTCAGCTCTTGCGCGAAAGCTTCAGGATATAGCCTTTACGGCCCTTGAGGTCGCTCTGCACCGAAAGATAGAGGGCGCCGCTCTCGTCGGCGGCGATACCCTGGATGTTGGCGAGGCTGCCGCCGAAGACGGCGACGACGTTGAGACCGTCGTCGGGCGTGTAGCGGAACAGCTTGCCGTTATCGCTGTCGGTGACGAACAAGGTGCCGCCGGCGAAACGCAGCGATTCGGGCGAGAAGCCGGGGCGGTCGGCGACGACCCGGTGGAGCCGTCCGTCGGTCCTCAGCAGATAGAGGACATTGTCGCGATTGTCGGCGATGTAGAGATTGCCGTGATCGTCGAAGGCGAAGCTCTCGGGCTTGGCGATCTTCTTGTCGGGGCCGATCAGCACCGAAACTCTGCCGTCCGGCTTCACCTTCAGCACCCGATGCCCGGGCGCGTCGCCGACGATCAGGTCCCCGTCCGGCGCGAGTCCGAGGCCTTCGGTGGACGGGAGCCCACGGCCCGGCGCGACCAAAGCGGTGGTCCAGCCGAGCCGGTCGGTCCGCCACAGCCCGCCGCGCGTATCGTCGGTGAAATAGATATTGCCGGCGGCATCGCGCACCAGATCTTCGGGCGAGGCGAGGCCCGCTTTGGCGTCGGCGAGAATCGCCGGCCGGGCGCCCGGCCGCCACGCCCGGACCGCCGAGCCGCCCTCGTCGGCGACGTAGAGGATGCCGTCCGACCAGAGCAGGCCGTCGGGCGAGGCGAAGCCGTCCTTCTCGCTCGCCGCGACCTCGGCGGTCCAGCCGGGCTCGACGGTCAGCACCATCGCTTCCTGGTCGAGCTTGCCGCAGCCGGCCAAAGCCAGCGCCAGAGCGAAAAGGGCGAGCCGGCGCATCGTCTCAGCTCCCCGCGACATGTTCGACGATCGCCTCGCCCGTCCCGGCGAGGTCGCGCACGTTGGTCAGCACGTTGGTCGATTCGAAGGCGACGAAGAAGAGCAGGGCCGCTGCCATCGCCTCGTGCCGAAGGGTCCAGCCGGCGAGCGGCTCGAGCGCCCATTGCTGGGTGCGCCGGGCGACGAACTGGATGGCGAGGAGCACGATCGCCCCGATCGCCGCCCCGGCGGCGATGTCGAGCGGCGAGTGCATGCCGGTGACGATTCGCGGCAGAAGGATCGCCGCCCCGGTCCAGGCCAGCGCGATTGCGCCCGCCCGCCGCGACGCCAGGAAGATGCCGAGCGACAAAGCGAAGAAGAAGCCGGCATGGTCGCTCGGGAAGGAGCCGAGGTCGTTCTGCTCGATCTCGCCGCGTTTGAGCGCCCGGTAACGGTTGCTCACGCCGCCGTTCAGAGGCTCGCGATAGGCGAGCTTCTCCGTCTCGACCAGCTTGCCTTCCTCGAGGTGCCAGGCCTGCTGGGCATGGACGAAGGGGCGCGGCTGGAAGAAGCCGTCGGCGATCGTCTTGGTGCTCGCCATGACGAAGAGGAGCGAGGCGATGGTGACGAGCAGGGTCGCCCGGCGGCGGCGGGTGTCGGCCTCGCCGCCGCCCGACCACCAGGCATAGACGAAGCAGGCGCCGATCGGCCCCGCCTTGACCAGATTGTTGTCGAGCGGAAGCGAGATCAGGGTGTCGAGCAGCCATGACCGGCCGGCGAGGCCGTTCAGGAGCAGATAGAGCCAGTCGCTCAGGCGGACGATCAGGTCCATGGCTCAGGCCTCCCCCGCCGCGGGCCGCCGCCGAAGCCGCTGCCGGATCTCGACCAGGAGGTTGAGGGCCTCCCGCTCGCCGCCCGGCGGCCGACCGCTCGCCCACCACAAGCCGACGAGGAAGAGCGGGTAGGCGAGGATGCCGATCGCGACTCCGCCGGTCAGGTCGACGATCGAGCTGCCGCTGTCGGGGCCGAGCAGGCGAACGCTCGCCGCCATCGCCGCGGCGGCCGCGAACGGCCGGAAGACGTGGAGCCCTAGCGCGAACGGATTCTGCTTCGAATAATGGGCGATCACCGCGATCCCGCTGGCGAGCACCAGCAGGTTGGCGATGAAGGCGCCCAGCGCCACGGTCATCGCGT
>JBEVDE010000088.1:0-5971 GCA_040514175.1 Allosphingosinicella sp.
CCGCCAGGACGTCTCCTTATTCCTCCCCCGGATTCCGGGGGAGGGGGACCATGCGAAGCATGGTGGAGGGGTTCTCGACGGTCTGCAAGAACCCCTCCACCAGCCTTCGGCTGGTCCCCCTCCCCGGCAAATGCCGGGGAGGATTTCGATAAAAAAACCCCGGCGGTTCTCACCGCCGGGGCCAGTCTCCCTAGGGGTCAGGGGACTTGTCAGGCCAGCCGTCCGACCATCTGGATCGGCTGGGCCATGTTGAAATAATTGGGCGAGGTGGCCATCACCGCCTGGTGGATGTCCTCATATTGCTCGCGGGTGCCGTCGCCCTCGAGGAAAACGGTGTAGGCGATGCGCCGGTATCCGGCGGGGACGCTTTCGTCGATGCCGAGGAAGCCGCGCAGGTCGAGCTCGCCTTCGGTCTCGATCCGGCAGCCGTCGAGGGTGATGCCGCGGATCGACGCCTGGGCGACATAGCCGACCATCATGCAGGCGTTGACCGCCGACATCAAAAGCTCCTGCGGGTTGGGCGCGGCGTTGGTGCCGAGCAATTCGTGCGGCTCGTCGGCGACGATGGTGAAGCTGCGCGGGACGATCTCGCCGGCCAGAGTGTAGGAATCGACGGTCGATTCCGACTTGGTCTGGCCTTTCCATTCGGTCTTCACCCGGAAGGCGACCTGGCCTTTGCGAGGATCCTGGGAAATGGCCGCGACGGTCTCGTCGAGGGCGGCGAGGTCGAGGCCGTTGACCGGCGGGCGGATGGGCATGTCGAGCATTATTACTGAACTCCTTGGATGATCAGGCGAAGGCTGGAGCGACGGCGGCAATGCGGTCGCGGGCAGCCGGGGAGATTGCGGCGAGGGTCGCCGTGAACTTGGGGTGGACCATGCCCGAGCCGAGATAGGTCCAGCGCAGGGCCTGGTGCTGCTGCGCCTGCAGATGCTCGCGCCGCTGGGCGCCGAGCTTGCGGCCCGTTGCCGCTTCGAACGCATCGAGATTGAGCGAGGTCTGGGCGGCGAAGCCGCCGTCGAAGAAGGCGCCGATCTCCAGATAGCCGTCGATCGCGGCCTGGATACCCGCTTCGTCGCGGCCGTCGGCCAGCGCCTCGACCATCAGCGTGTCGAGCTTGGCGTGCTGCGCCTCCTCCATCCAGTGATGCTTGAGAAGGCTCTTGAACAAAGGGTCGAGCGCCTGGTCGTCGCGGACGGAATCGACATAATGGCTCTGCGTCATCCACTCGATCTGGAGGATGATGAGCGCGACCGAGAGCGGGTCGTGGCTGAGCACCTTGGCGGCGATCGCTTCGGCCGGGCCGATCGCCTCGCAGGGCGTTCCGAAGGCCTCGGTGAAGCGCTGATGAAAAAGGCGGAAGAGGTGGATGTGCTTGGCTTCCTCGCTCGCGAAGTTGAGCAGGGCGCGGACTCGCAGGTCGTCGCCGTTCAGCTGCGGGCGGGCGTGGTCGAGCACGAAGGGGAGGATGAACTCCTCCACGAGGCCGAATATGGTCAGATATTCGTGGCCGCGAATCTGGTTCAGGACGCGCTTCTCGTCTTCGCTCAGGAAGGCGATGTCATCGGTGCGCGCGAGGGCTTCCGGCATGAAGCGGCGCGAGAAGTCGAGCTCGGCGCCGGCGGGAAGGACGTCCTCGACCTGCCAGGCCGCTTTGGCCGAGCTGGCGAGGACGTCGCTGAAGTTGAAAGCGTGGTACATCAAAGATCCCTTCCAGGTCCGGCCGCTCAGGCGAGCGTCGAGACGTGGGCGGGCTGCTGCATCGCAAGGACGGTCACGGCGCCGCTCAGAACGGCGGAGGACGATCCCAGCGCGGCCGCGGCGAGCAGCACCAGCTGCAGGCGGCTTTTCTTGCTGTTGATGGCGGTCATTTTCCTGTCTCCCGAATCGACGCGGCATCGATCGCCGCGACCCGGTCTCTCTGGCCCCGCCACTTGTCCCGGCTGTTCCGCGCGGCGGGGAAAATTGTGTCAATTGTTACAGAAAGGCGGTTTCTGCGCGGGAGCGGCACCGCTATAAGGGCGTCGCTGGCCGAATCCGGGGGGATGAAGAGAGTGGAAGAGGGCGAGATTGCCTGCGTCGTCGCGAGCGTCATCAGCTCCTCGCTGAACTGCCTCCTCCTGCTCGACGAGAAAGGCGACATCCTCGAATTCAACCGCGCCGCCGAGGAGGCCTACGGCTATTTCTGCTCGGAGCTGGTCGGCAAGCCGGTCTGGAGCCTGATCGACCGCAACGCCTCGCGCGAGGAGGATGAGGACGCGCTTCACGCCTATATCGCCGGCGGCGACTCGACCACCGGGCTGAGGGTCGTCGTCGATGTCCGGATGAAGAGCGGCGACGTCGTCCCGCTCGAGATCAGCGTCACCTCGCTGGTCATCGGCGGCAAGCGCCGCTTCCTGCTGAGCCCGCGCGACCTCTCGGCCCGGCGCGCCAATGACGAGCTCGCCGAATCGAGCAGGCGTCTCGAGCTCGCCGTCGACGGCGCCAAGCTCGGCACCTGGACCTTCGACATCGGGACCGGCCGGACCTGGTATTCGGACCGGTCGAAGGCGATGTACGGCCTCGCCGCCGATGCCGAGATGAGCACTGCGGCGATCCGCGCCGCGATCCATCCGGATCATTGGGAGGAAGTGTCCGATCCCTATCTGAACGGCTTCGAGACGGACCGGACCGAGGTCGAATACCGGGTCGTCTGCCCGGACGGGACGACGCGCTGGATCTATTCGCTGGGCGCGGTCAACCGCGATCCGGCCGGCGTCGCGCACAGCGTCAGCGGAATCCATCTCGACATCACCGACAGGAAGCGCGCCGAGCAGGAGCGCGACGAGGCCCGGCGGGCATTGGACCTCGCCGTCGAGGGCGCCGGGCTCGGCTTGTGGTCGGTAAACCCCGGCACCGGGGCGGTCTGGCATTCGGAGACGTCGCGCCAGCTGTGGGGGATGGACCCCGACATGCCGATCGATGCCTCGACCCTGAAGGACTATATCCACCCGGACGATTGGGAGACGGTGCGCGAGCCCTATCGCGAGGGCTTTCCCGAGGACATCGTCTCGCTCGAGCATCGGGTGATCTGGCCGACCGGCGAAGTGCGCTGGCTTCATGCGCTCGGCCAGGCCCAGCGCGATTCGTCGGGCGCGGTGACGATGGTGACCGGAATCCATCTCGACATCACCGACCGCAAGCGCAACGAGCAGGAGCTTGCGGAAACCCGGCGGCAGTTCGAGCTTGCCGTCGAGGGGGCGAATCTCGGCCTCTGGACGATCGATCCGCGCACCGGCGAGACCTGGTACAGCGCGCGCTCGCGCGAGCTTTACGGAGTCGACGGCGAGATGCACCTCGACGGCACGACCTTGAAGGCCTTCATCCATCCGGAAGATTGGGACGTCGTCGTCGAAGCCGCGCGCAGCGGCTTTCCCAACGACGCCGTCTCGCTCGAGCACCGGGTCATCTGGCCGAACGGCGACACCCGCTGGGTCCATTCGCTCGGCACCGTGGTCCGCGATTCCGAGGGCGAGGCGACCTTGGTCACCGGCATCCATGTCGACATCACCGACAGGAAGCGCGCCGAGCAGGAGCTTGCGGTCTCGCGCGACGCCCTCCACCAGTCCGAGAAGCTGGCCGCCATGGGCGCGCTTCTCGCCGGGGTAAGCCACGAGCTCAACAACCCGCTCGCCGCCATCGTCGGCCAGGCCGAGATGCTCCAGGAGGACAGCGTCGGAACCGCCTTCGAGGTGCGCGGCAAGAAGATCGCCGCCGCCGCCGAGCGTTGCGCCCGGATCGTCCAGACCTTCCTCGCCATGGCCCGGCAGAAGGACGCCCAGCGCAGCCTCGTCGATTTGAACGACGTCGTCGCCACCGCGCTCGAGATCGCCGAATATGGGCTTCGAACGGCCGGAATCGGGGTCCGGGTCACGCTGGGCTCGATGCTTCCCAAAATCCTCGGCGACCGCGACCAGCTTCACCAGGTGCTGGTCAATCTCATCGTCAACGCCCAGCATGCGATGCAGAGCGGCGGCGCCTATGACAAGACGCTGACGGTCAGGACCTCGGTCAGCCACAGCGGCGAGGTGCTTCTCGACGTCACCGACACCGGGCCCGGCGTTCCCGAGAAGCTCAGGGGCCGGATCTTCGATCCTTTCTTCACCACCAAGCCGCAGGGCGTCGGCACCGGCGTCGGCCTCTCCTTCTCGCACGGCATCGTCGAGGCCCATGGCGGCACGATCGCGCTCGAGCCGAGCCGCCGGGGCGCCCATTTCCGGATCGCCCTGCCGGCCACCGCGGAAAGCGGGCTGCTCGCGGTGCCGATCGCGGTCGAGACCGCCGCGGAGGCGTCGGCCGGCGGCCGGGCCCTGATCGTCGAGGACGAAGCCGACGTCGCCGAGACCCTGCGCGAGCTGCTCGAGCGCGAAGGCTATAAGGTCACCGTCGCGAGCGACGGCTCCGCCGCGCTGATGGCGCTCGACCGCGGCGACTACGATCTCATCCTCTCGGATCTGAGGATGCCGGGGGTAAGCGGGCCCGACCTCCACGCCCGGCTCGCCGAGACCAAGCCGCACCTCCTCGACCGGATGGGCTTCGTCACCGGCGACACTTTGGGCTCGAGCATGGACGATTTCCTTCGCGGCTGCGGCCGGCCGGTGCTCGAAAAGCCCTTCACCAAGATCGGGGTGCGCTGCCTGATCGCCTCCATCCTCCAGCCCAGGGTAGACGCATGAACGACATTTCCGCCCATATCGTCGTCGTCGACGACGACGAGGACGTCCGCTCCACCGTCGCCGACGATCTGCGGCGCAACGGCCTTTCGGTCAGCGAGGCCGACGGCGGCGTCGCGCTTCGCGAGCTGATGGCGACGAGGCCGATCGACCTCGCCCTGCTCGACATCAACATGCCGGGCGACGACGGCCTCACTCTGGCCCGGGAGATACGCGCGCTGGGCGACGCCGGAATCATCATGCTCACCGCCAAGAGCGACGACGTCGACCGCATCGTCGGCCTCGAGATCGGCGCCGACGATTATATCACCAAGCCGTTCAACCCCCGCGAGCTGCTGGCGCGGGTCAAGGCGGTGCTCCGCCGCGCCAGCCGCGGCGGCGACGCTCCGGCGACGATGGGCAACGAGGTCCAGATGGGCAAATGCCGGCTCAATCTCGACGCCCGCAAATTGTTCGAGGCTGATGGCAGCGAGGTGCCGCTGACCTCGATGGAGTTCGACCTTTTGAAATGCTTCGCCGAGCATCCGCGCCGGGTGCTCAGCCGCGACCAGCTGCTCGACCTCGCCCATAACAAGGAGATGGAGGCGTTCGACCGCTCGATCGACACAAGGATCGCCCGCATCCGCCGCAAGATCGAGCGCGACCCCGCCAAGCCCGAATGCCTGAAGACGGTCCGCGCCGCCGGCTACGTCTTCAACCCTGATTGCGGCTGAGCGCGCCGCCACGGGCCGGGGCCGGGATGCGCCGGGCGGAATGCAACCAAAATCGGCCGCGGTCGGTTCTCGCTCCTGACAGGTAGAAGCGGGCGGGTGCCGAAAAGGAACCCTTATGTTGCGTTACGTGATGGCAGCCCTTCTCGCCGCGACGCCGCTCGGCGCCGCGTCGGCCCAGCCGGAGAAGGCGAAAGGCTGGGCGCTCGCGGCGATGCCCAACGGCTGCATGGTCCAGGCGGTGTCGCCCAAGGGCACGATGCTCTCGGTCTGGGCCTTCGCCGGCGAGGAAAAACTGGGCTTCCTGCTGCAGAATCGCGGCTGGGAGGTCGAGGACGGCGCCAAGACCCCGCTCCAGGTCGAGTTCGCCGGCGCCCGCGCCATGCCGGTCGAGGCCACCGCCCGGGCCCATATCGACGCCGACGGCCCCGGCCTCTATTTCACCGTCGAGCCGGGCGGCCGAGGCAGCTTCCTCGCCGCCTTCACCAGCGCCGAGGGCATGAGCATCCGCCGCGAGGGCGCCGGAGTCGACACTTTGCCGCTCGCCGG
>JBEVDE010000090.1:0-4173 GCA_040514175.1 Allosphingosinicella sp.
GTCGCGCGTGACGAGCTTGGGCGCCGCCGCGCCCGGCACCAGCACCGCGCCGATGACCAGCTCGGCCTTGGTCACCGCCTTGGCGATGGCGGCCCGCGAGGCATAAGCGGTCTTGATCTGGCTCCCGAAGAACATGTCGAGCTCGGCGAGGCGGGCGTTGGAGATGTCGTAGATGGTGACGTCGGCGCGCATTCCGACCGCCATCTGGGCCGCGTTGACGCCCGAGACTCCGCCGCCGAGGATCGCGACCTTGGCCGGAGCGACTCCGGGAACGCCGCCGAGCAGGACTCCGCGGCCGCCCTGCTCCTTTTCCAGATAATGGGCGCCGACCTGGATCGACATCCGGCCCGCGACCTCGCTCATCGGCTTGAGGAGCGGCAGAGAGCGGTCGTTGGCGGTTACCGTCTCATAGGCGATGCAGGTCGCGCCCGACTTCATCAGGCCCTTCGCCTGCTCCGGATCCGGGGCGAGATGGAGATAGGTGAAGAGCAGATGGCGCGCCTCGAGCAGGGCGATCTCCTGCGGCTGCGGCTCCTTCACCTTCACGATCATGTCGGCCTGGGCGAAGGTCGAGGCGGCGTCCGGGGCGATTCGGGCGCCGGCGTCGATATAGGACTGGTCGTCGAAGTCGATGCCGAGGCCGGCTCTCGTCTCGACGATCACCTCATGGCCGGCGTCGACCAGCTCGGCGACCGAGGCCGGGGTCAGACCGACCCGATATTCGTGGTTCTTGATCTCTTTGGGGACGCCGACGCGCATATCCGACTCCGTGAAGCGAGGGTTGGCGGCCCTATAGCGGCGCTTGTCCGCTTTGTCGCCGTTGCGAAAGCGAGCGGCTCCATGCTAGACGCCGCCGCCTTTCCGACATGACCGACGCCCCCATCGCCTCCGAGTCCAATGCGGCCTCCCCGCCCGCGCCCGGCGCGCCCGGCCGCTCGCAGGCGCGGCTCGCCCTGGGCGCGATCGGAGTCGTCTTCGGCGACATCGGCACAAGCCCGATCTACGCCTTTCGCGAGGCCTTCACCGGCCACCACGAGCTCCCGCCCAGCGCGCTCAACGTCTTCGGCGTCCTCAGCCTGATCTTCTGGGCGATGATCATCGTCGTGACTCTGAAATACGTCACCATCCTGATCCGGGCCGACAACAAGGGGGAGGGGGGAAGCCTCGCCCTGCTCGCGCTCATTTCGCGCAAGACCGGCGGCAAGGCGCGGTGGAGCGGCGGCATCGTCCTGCTGGGCGTGCTCGCCTGCGCCCTCTTCTACGGCGATTCGATGGTGACTCCGGCGATTTCGGTGCTCGCCGCCGTCGAGGGCCTGGCGGTCGTCGATCCGCGCCTGGCGCCGGCGGTGCTACCGCTCGCCGCGGGAATCATCGTCGGGCTGTTCGTCGGCCGCAAGGGCGGCATCGCCCGGCTGGGACGCTGGTTCGGGCCAGTCGTCTCCCTCTATCTGCTGACCATCGGGCTGTTCGGGGCGCTCGCGATCGCCCGCCATCCGGAAGTGGTCGCGGCGCTCGACCCGCGCCACGGCTTCCGCTTCTTCGCCGCCCAGCCCTGGCTCGCCTTTCTCGCGCTCGGCTCGGTGGTCCTCGCGGTGACCGGCGCCGAGGCCCTCTATGCCGAAATGGGGCGCTTCGGCCGGAGGCCGATCCGCTACGGCTGGTTCTTCTTCGTCCTGCCCGCCCTGATGCTCAATTATCTGGGACAGGGCGCGCTCATCCTCTCCGATCCGGCGGCGGTGGCGAGCCCCTTCTTCAGCCTGGCGCCGAGCGGGCTCGAGCTGCCCCTGGTGCTGCTCTCGATCCTCGCCGCGACCATCGCCACCCAGGCGGTGGTGACCGGCGCCTTTTCGGTCACCCAGCAGGCGATCCAGCTCGGCTTCGTGCCGCGGCTGAAGATCGAGCATATGACCGAGCATCGCGAAATTTACATTCCAATCGTCAACTGGACCTTGATGGCGGCCGCGCTCGTCCTCGTCCTCACCTTCCGCAGCTCGTCCGAGCTCGCGTCGGCCTATGGCGTCGCCGTCACCGGAGCGATGCTGATCGACACCTGCCTGCTCGCCGCTTTGATCTCGTCCCTGTGGACCTGGAAGCCGTCGCGCCGGGTGCCCCTGCTCATCCTGTTCCTCGCGGTCGACCTCGTCTTCTTCAGCGCGACCCTGACCAAGGTGCCCGACGGCGGCTGGTTCCCGCTTCTGGTCGGGCTGGTCGCCTTCATCCTCCTCACCACCTGGGCGAAGGGGCGGCAGCTGATGCGCGCCCATTTGTCCGATTCGGCGATGCCGACCGAGATCTTCATCAAGTCCGCCGCCGGAAGCGTCGTCCGGGTGCCCGGCACCGCGGTCTTCCTGACCACGGCGCACCAGGGGGTTCCGCCCTCGCTTCTCCACAACCTCAAGCATAATCGCTGCCTGCACGAGCGGGTGATGCTTCTGACCGTCGTCATCGAGGACACGCCTTTCGTCGAGCCTCACAAGCGCTGCGACCTCACCGATCTCGGCGAGGGCTTCTTCCGGCTGATCCTGCGCTTCGGCTTCATGGAGGACAGCGACCTGCCGGAAGCGCTGGCCACGGTCAGTTGCGGGCGGGACATAAGGATGATGGAGACGAGCTTCTTCCTGTCCCGCCAGACCCTGGTCGCGGCGCGCAAGCGCGGCATGCCGGTGTGGCGCGAGCATCTGTTCGGCTGGATGCTCCGCAACGCCGAGAGCGCGATGGAATTCTTCAAGCTCCCGCCCAACCGGGTCGTCGAGCTCGGCAGCCAGGTGGAAATCTGAGCGGCTCCGCCCCCCTCATCGTCACCGCTTTGTTCGGCGACGGCGACAATGGCTGGCTTCAGGAGCTTCGCCGCGCCCATTATCCGCCGGAGCGCAACCGGGTGCCGGCGCATCTGACCCTGTTCCACCATTTGCCGCCGAGCGTCGAAGCGGAGGCCGGCCGCCGTCTCGCCGTCTATGCGGCCACGCCCGCGCCCGAGGCGGCGATCGCCGGCGTCATCGACCTTGGCGGAGGAACCGCCCTGCGCGTCGAGAGCGAAGGGTTGGAGGACATGCGCTACGATCTTGCTCTGGCCCTGCGTGGCCTGCTCACGCCCCAGGACATGGCGCCCTGGCGGCCGCATATCACGGTTCAGAACAAGGTCGAGCCGAAGGAAGCGAAGGCGCTTCAGGCGCGGCTTCGGACGGGATTCGAGCGGCGGCCGCTGGCGATCAGGGGGCTGGCCTTGTGGCGCTACCTGGACGGCCCGTGGGAGCCGGTGAAACAGTTCACCTTCCGAGGCTAGCTTCCCCTCCCTGCAAGGGAGGGGCTAGGGTGGGTAGGCGAGCGTAGCGAGACTTACGGCGTCCGAGTTTTGGCCGGCCTATGGCCGGCCCCTCCCTTGCAGGGAAGGGAGCAAGGTCAATCCAGCTGCCCGACTCCGTCGCAGCTGTAATCGAACGCCGCCAGTCCCGCCTCGAGGTGCGACGCCAGCAGAGGCATGTCCATCAGCTCGTCGATGCGGCTCTCCGGATCCTCGTCATTGGCCTCGGCGCAGGCATCGTCCCATTCGCTGACGTCATAGGTGCCACGGCCGACCCAGGCGAGCGCCAGCGTCTCGGCGAGCTGGTCGTCGGCGAGATCGTCGAGGATGGCGCGAAGCTCCTCTTCGACGCCGCTGTTCAGTTCGTCCTCGAGGACCGAGAGCGCCTCGCCGCCCTCGTCGTCGAAATCGTCGACATTGTCGGGATCCTCGTCGGGATCCTGGGCGGGGACCTGCGCCTCATTCTCCTTCGCCCGGATGATGATCCTGCACAGGGTCTCAAGAGGGGTCAGCAATTCCATATTCTTCTCTCCAGTCGGCCCGGAAACGACAGGAGGGGCGGCGGGGTTCCAGCGCCGGAAAGGATGGGTCCGGGCTTGAAATCGGCGGCGGCGCCCTCCAGTTGACCGGCTGCGCGCCCCTTCCTATAGCGCGCACGCCCGGCCGCCGCCGGAGCCCGATGGGGCGGAGTAGCTCAGCTGGTTAGAGCAGCGGAATCATAATCCGCGTGTCGGGGGTTCAAGTCCCTCCTCCGCTACCATCCCTTTTTGATTGTATTACAGTAGGTTGGATGACTTGAGGGGGTCTGTTCCACTGCTTGGGCGCTGTCCCATGCAGCACCCCCGAATATCGCAGTTTTCCGCCATTTTCCC
>JBEVDE010000117.1:0-2961 GCA_040514175.1 Allosphingosinicella sp.
GGTCGCCGTGGCGCCGGAGCTGGCCGAGCGGCTCGGGGTCCGCCCCGGCGAGCGAATCCGGATCGGCGGCGCCGAGCTCCAAATCGCCGGCCTCATCGCCCAGGAGCCGGACCGGGTCGGGCAGGGCTTCACCCTCGGCTCGACCGCGCTCGTCGACCGCTCCGGCCTCGCCGCCACCGGCCTCGTCCAGCCCGGCAGCCTCTACACCAGCGCCTACCGGCTGAAGCTTCCCGCCGGCGCCGATTCGAAGGCGGTGGCGGAGCGGCTCAAGAAGCGCTTCGGCGCGGCGGGCTTCCAGGTCCAGGACCGGACCGACGGCGCCCCCGGCACCCGGCGCTTCATCGAGCGGCTCGGCCAGTTCC
Organism: Allosphingosinicella sp.; assembly: GCA_040514175.1. Lineage (GTDB taxonomy): Bacteria > Pseudomonadota > Alphaproteobacteria > Sphingomonadales > Sphingomonadaceae > Allosphingosinicella. The sequence goes on from JBEVDE010000117.1 coordinate 363, forward strand.
TCACCCTTGTCGGGCTCACCGCTTTGATCGTCGCCGGAATCGGGGTCGGCAACGGGGTCGCCTCCTATCTCGACTCCAAGCGCTCCGGGATCGCCACCCTGAAGCTGCTCGGCGCGACCAGCCGGACCCTGTTTCTTTCCTATCTCTTCCAGGTGGGACTGGTCGCCGCCGCCGCGACCGCCGCCGGCCTCGCCGCCGGAGCGCTGGTGCCGGCGGCGGTCGTCGCTTTGGCCGGCGATTCGCTGCCGGTGCCGCCGCGCCTCTCGCTCTATTGGCCGCCCCTGCTCGCCAGCGCCGCCTATGGCCTGCTCATCGCCGCCGTCTTTGCTCTGCTTCCGATCGCGCGGGCCCGGACCGTGCCGGCGGCGACCCTGTTCCGGGGCGATCTCGAGCCGCCGCGGCGGCCGGGGTGGCTGGCCCTGCTCATCGTCCTCGCCGCCGCCTCTGCAATCGCCGCGCTGGCGGTCGGAACGGCGCGCGAGCCCGCCTTCGCCGCGGGCTTCATCGGCTCGGCGCTCGGCCTCGTCCTCATTCTCACCCTGCTCGGCGGGCTGATCCGCTGGATCGCCTCGCGGCTGCCGAGGCCCAGGCATCCGGTGTTCCGGATCGCGCTCGCCAACCTCCACCGCCCCGGCGCTCAGACCGGGCGGCTGGTCGTCGCGCTCGGCCTCGGCCTCACCCTGTTCACGACCCTGGCGGTGATCGAGAGCAACCTCGCCGGCCAGATACGCACGACCATCCCCGCCAGGGCGCCGAGCTTCTTCCTGCTCGACATACCGGTCGAGGAGATCGGCCGCTTCCGCGCGCTCGCCGCCCGCGCCGCGCCGGCGGGCGAACTCGTCACCATTCCCTCGCTTCGCGGCTCGGTGGTCGCGGTCGGCGGCCGCCGGGTCGCCGACATGGCCGAGCTTCCGCCCGAGGCCTGGTTCCTTCGCGGCGACCGCGGCCTGACCTATTCCGCGGCCCTGCCGGAGGGCAGCCGGATCGTCGAAGGCCGCTGGTGGCCGGCCGATTATGCCGGACCGCCGCTGGTCTCGCTCGACGTCGAGGCGGCGCGCGCGGTGGGGCTGAAGGTCGGCGACAGCCTCAGCGTGTCGGTCCTCGGCCGCGAGATCGAAGCCCGGATCGGCTCGCTGCGCGAGATCGACTGGGACACGATGGGCTTCAACTTCGTCATCGTCTTCGCGCCCGGCACGCTCGAGAGCGCGCCGCACAGCTTCATGGCCACCATCGCCATGCCCGAGGCCGAGGAGCGCCCCTTCGCCCGCGCCGTGTCGGGCGCCTTTCCGAGCGTCTCGGCGATCAGGGTCAAGGAGGTGGTCGAGACGGTCGGCGATATGCTCTCGCAGCTCGCCGTCGCGGTGCGCGCCGCCGCCTCGGTCGCGATCCTCGCCGGCATCGCCGTTCTGGTCGGGGCGCTCGCCGCCAGCCGCCGGGCGCGGACCTACGACAGCGTCATCCTCAAGTTGCTCGGAGCGACGAGGGGCCGGATCCTCGCCGCCCAGGCGGCCGAGTTCGCCGCTCTGGCCCTCGTCGTCAGCCTGGTCGCCCTCGGCCTCGGAAGCGCCGCCGGCTGGTGGGTGGTGGTCAAGATCTTCGAGCTCGACTGGGCGCCCGACTGGGGGACGGTTGCAGCGACTCTGGCGGCGGGCGCGCTGGTGACCCTGGTGCTGGGGCTGCTCGGCTCGCTGCCGGCACTGGCGGCGAGGCCGGCGCGAGCGTTGCGGACGCTCTGACCGTCACCCCGGACTTGATCCGGGGTCCATGAACACCGACCTGCGCAATCGGACACTTTCGTGTTCATGGATCCCGGCTTTCGCCGGGACGACGCCGGGAGACGCGCATGATCGATCTTTACACCGCCGCCACGCCCAACGGCTGGAAGGTCTCGATCCTGCTCGAGGAGCTCGGCCTGCCCTATCGGGTCCATGTCCTCGACCTTCGCTCCGGCGCCCAGAAGGAGCCCTGGTTCACCGCGATCAACCCCAACGGCCGAATCCCCGCCATCGTCGACCGCGACGAGGAGGATTTCGCCATCTTCGAATCCGGCGCGATCATGGTCTATTTGGCCGAGAAGACGGGGAAGCTGCTTCCGGCCGACCCGAAGGGCCGGAGCCGGGTGATGCAATGGCTGATGTTCCAGATGGGCGGAATCGGCCCGATGATGGGCCAGGCCAACGTCTTCACCCGCTATTTCCCCGAAGAGTTGCCCAGCGTCATCGACCGCTACCGGCGCGAAAGCCGGCGGCTGTTCGAGGTGCTGGACGGCCATCTCGCCGGCAACGAATGGCTGGCCGGCGATTATTCGATCGCCGACATCGCCAATTTCGCCTGGGTGCGGACCCACGAATGGCCGGGCGTGCCGGTCGACGGCCTCGACCACCTCCAGCGCTGGCTGGCCGCGGCCGCCGACCGGCCGGCGGTCCGGAAGGGGATGACGATCCCGCCCCGAGCGGACCCCGAGAAGACGGTCGAGGCGGCGCGATCGATGCTGGCCTAGGCTGAATCGACATTCAGAGGCGCGCCCCTCTCCCGCTTTTCGCGGGAGAGGGGTGTGAGCGGCTTCACGCACAGCTGAATGTCGATCCGTCCTGGAACC
>JBEVDE010000207.1:0-3978 GCA_040514175.1 Allosphingosinicella sp.
ACGCTGGCCGATGGCGAGGTCCGGCTTGCGGCGATCTTTGCCAGGAGCGATGAAATCCTGCCCAGGACGTTTCGGATCACCGGCCCGGACCCGATCGGCCTCGATGCCGCCAATCTGGCCAAGGCGGCCAGGATCGACGAACGGATGAAGTCCTACCTCCTCGCCCACAATCTCCGCGGCGCCGCGATCGCCGTGGTCGACGGGACGCGCCTCGTTTACGCCAAAGGCTATACGTTCGCCGAGCCCGAGCCCTATTACATGGACATCGAGCCGACGACCTTGTTCCGGTTGGCGAGCATATCGAAGACCTTTGCGGCGTTGGCCGTCTGGAAGGCGCTCGAGGCCGGCACTCACTCTCTGAGCAGCAGGATGCAGGACATTCTCGGCCTAAAGCGGAGCGATGGCGGTGAGCCGCCTGCCCCTTTCGGCGAGATAACGATCCGGCACCTGCTCGAAAGCAATTCCGGCCTTCACCAAATGAGCGTTCGACACGCGGTCTCGCACGCTGCGGGTGATCGAAACGGCACGACGCAACCGCTGACCGACACCGCAATCGAACATGCAGTCGCCGACAGGACCATGGCCGGGACGCCGGGCCAAATATTAAAGGACGGTCGGCGCGCCACGGTTTATGGGCGCACCGACTATGTCGTGCTGGGCTGGATCGCCGCCAGGCTGGCGGGAGTCGGCAGCTTCGACGCCGCACTGGCGAAGCTGGTGCTCGAACCCCTGCACATGACCCGGACGCGCGGCGCCCGCTCCAGCGTGGAGGATCGGCAGACCGATGAGGCGATCCACCATTTGCCCGACCATGAGACCATTGTCAGCCGGGTCCACGATGACCGCCGCATCGTTCCAACTACCTATGGCCAGTTCAATTATGAGGTGTGGGGCGGAGCCGCCGGCATAAGCTCCGCCGTTGTCGATCTTGCCCGGATCGGGGCTGCTCTCAATTGCCCGGTCGACAGCCCGCTATTCTCCAAGGCGGCGCTCGATGACCTGCTGAGAAATGCCGTTTTTGCCGACACAAGCGGGAGCGACAAAGGCTATCACGGGTTCGACACGGCGGAGGAAGCAGGAGCCACCATTGCGCTCGAAAAAGGCGGCGAACTGCCGGGAGTGCGCGCGGAACTCTGGGGCAGGACGGGGCAGCGCTTCATCGCCATTGCTCGCAACGGCAACGACGTCGAAGGGTCCCGGCGCCATTGGAGCCTCCGAATCGACCAACTTGCCGAGGCGGTCGACTGGGGAACAGGCGACCTTTTCCCACAGTTCGGCATGCCCCCGCTTACCTGATCTGTGAGGGTCAGGCTGCGAGCTCTTCGCTGAGACAGCTAAAGGCGAGGCGTTCAAAATGACGCTCCGCCGGCGACCGCCGAAATGAGACTTTGAAATGCCTTCCTGATCAAAAACCAGGTTTTGCGGACACTTTGGTGAGCCTAAACCGCCGGGATGCTCGCCCCGATCAGCAGCACCCCCTCCTCCTGATCCGCCACCTGCACCTCGCCGCCGCAGTCGGCGAGCAGGCAGTGGACCAGCCAGGCGGCGGCGCCGCGCGGGGCGATGGCGTCCTCGGCGAGGTCGCCGAGGAGGGCGCGCTTCAATTCGGGGTCGAGGACGATGCGCGGGCCGTCGGCCCTGACGACGATGTCGACCCCGCCGCCATGCTTCTCCGCGCCGACGTCGAGCCGGCCGCCCCGCACCAGAGCGTCGCCGGCGATGAGGACGAGGTTGAGGAGGACCTTGAGGGCCCTTTTGCTCATCGTCGGCTCGTCGACGATCCAGCCGAGCTGGATCCGCCCGTCGCCGCCGAACAACCCCTCGATCGCCACCCGAGCCTCGCGCGTGTCGACCTCGTCGCCGAAGCCGCCGGCGGCGCCGAACGCCAGGCGGAAGAATTTGAGCTTGTTGGCGCTGGCCCGGGCGCTCTCGCCGAGCAGGTCCATGCAGCGGGCGCGCATTTCCGGATCATGCTCGTCGGCGAGAAGCTCGATGCCGTTGTTGAGGGCGCCGACGGGCGAGAGCAGGTCGTGGCACAGCCGGGAGCAGAGCAGGCTTGCGAATTCGTGGGATTTCATGGCGATTGGGGCCCCTGTCGCGCCGGTTTCGCTCCTATTGGCCGGATGGGATTCCAGTTGCAAGGCGCGACTCGCCGCCCGGGTGAAAGCGAATGGGGATCGCCCCGGCGCCCGCGCCGCGCGCAAGTCTCGAAGCTCGGCTTCGCTGGCCGGCGCCGACCCTTCCGCTTCCGACCCATTGCGGGCTGGCATCGAGCGACGGACCGGGAAAGGGCCGTTCGACGGCCCCCTTCTCCAGCTGAAAATGCTGTTCAGGTCAGTATTCTACACAGTCCCCAGTGGACATATTATAACGTCCGATCCGGACGCGGGTGTAATATTGGCTGGTTTCACCCGAGAGCGTCGCCGGCTCATAACAATGTTCCGTCATTATTCCCACTGCCTGGGTCTGCGATGCGTTGCTGTAATAGGTATATTCGTAGAGATTATAAAAAGTACCCGGCTGAGCCAAGGCGGGGCCGAGGCCGACCGTCAACGACAATAGGCCGATCACTGCGGTGCGAATAATCCTCGTCTTGGTCATGAAGCGCCTCCACTCGCAGATGTGCTGATAGGTAGCAGACCCTTATTATCATAGTTTCGCGAGCCGCAAAGAATATTTTCAGCGTGGATGAAAGGTTGCCTGGTACGGAGGATATTTACTTGGCGCCAGGTACTGCTGCTCGCATACGCCTTGCCGCTGACGGAATTCTTTCCGACCGCGCAGTGCGGCGTCGAAAGGCAGAATTTTGTTCGCACAAAGGACACGAAGGCGCGAAGAGTCCGGGCGCGGACCGCGCGCAATGCCTTCATTTCCGATCTCGAAAGGTCATTGCGGCTTCGCGCTGCGGCGCCTTCGTGCCTTTGTGGTCTTTGTGCGAGCCCCAATGCAGCCCAGGGCCGCGGCTCGGAGTCCGAATGCTCACCCTGCCGATGGCTGCCGGCTCGCGCGGCTTGAATTCACCGCACGCCACGCCACATCGGCTTTAGAATGACCCGGGGGGAGTCTCTCATCACCGCCACGATCGCCGCCGATGCCGCTGGCCAGCGTCTCGACCGGGCGCTCGCCGCCGCACTGCCGGCGCTGTCGCGCGAGCGGTTGAAGGCTTTGATCTCGAGCGGCCGGGTGACCGGTCCCGCGGGGCTGGTCCGGGATCCGGCGACGAAAGCGCTCGCCGGCCCCTACGAAATCGTCGTCCCGGAACCGGCGCAGGCCCATAACGAGGCGCAGGACATCGCGCTCGACATCGTCTTCGAGGACGATCATCTGCTCGTCGTCGACAAGTCGGCGGGGATGGTCGTCCACCCGGCGGCGGGCAATTTCGACGGGACGATGGTCAACGCCCTCCTCCACCATTGCGCCGGCCGGCTGTCCGGGATCGGCGGGGTGGCCCGGCCGGGGATCGTCCATCGCATCGACAAGGGGACGTCCGGCCTTCTCGTGGTGGCCAAGACCGACCGGGCCCATGAGGGGCTCGCCGCGCAATTCGCCCGCCACAGCATCGACCGCCGCTACCGGGCGATCGTCGCCGGGATGCCCAATCCGCCGGCGGGAACGGTCGACGCCCCGCTCGCCCGCTCCTCGGCCAACCGCCAGAAGATGGCGATCGTCGGGGAGAATCGGGGCAAGAGGGCGGTCACCCATTACCGGGTCGTGCGGCCGCTCAGGGACTCGGCTTTGGTCGAATGCCGGCTCGAAACCGGGCGGACCCACCAGGTCAGGGTCCATATGACGTCGATCGGCAACCCCCTGCTCGGCGACCCGGCCTATGGACGGACCAAACCGGCCCATCGTGAGTTATTGAAAAAATTGGGTTTTGAACGGCAGGCGCTGCATGCCGCCGAGCTCGGGTTCATCCATCCCGTGACATCGGCGCCCTTGTCGTTCAAAAGCGACGTTCCGTCGGATATGCAGCAACTG
>JBEVDE010000236.1:0-3596 GCA_040514175.1 Allosphingosinicella sp.
CTTGCGGTGGGGAGGAGTTGGAGGTGGGGGTGTCGGCTGCAGGCCTTGATAGGCTATCGCTCACACCCCCACCCTTAATCCCTCCCCGCAAGGGGGAGGGAGATCTGTCCGCCACAGCGAATGATGGGCCAGACTCTTAGGATGAGGCCGGCAATTTTAGACCCGGCTAGGACACCCTCTATTTGCCGATGCAGAAACTGGAGAACAGCCGGTCGAGCACGTCCTCCACATCCACACGGCCCGTGATCTCGCCCACGGCGCGGGCGGCACGCCGCACCTCCTCCGCCGCCAATTCGAGCGGCCCCCGACTGACAAGCAGCGCCCGCGCCCGCTCCAGTGCGGCGTGAGCCCGCTCCAGCGCCTTGCGGTGGCGCTCGCGGGTGACAATGGCATCGCCCTGCCCCATCAGGCTCTCCGCCTCGGCCTCCAGCCGCCGGATCAGTTCGGGCAATCCCTCGCCGGTCGCGGCGGCGATCATCACGTCGCAATCGCGCCGGACCGGATCCATATCGGCCTTCGTCCCCACCCTCAGCAGGCGCCGGGCCGCAGGCGGAGCGCCCTCCTCCCCCTCCGGCGGCACGAGCCAGAGGACGAGATCGGCATCCTGCGCCCTGGCGCGGGCGCGGGAGACGCCCTCCTGCTCGATGAGATCGCCGCTGTCGCGCAGGCCGGCCGTGTCGACGACGACCACCGGCAGCCCGCCGAGATCGCAATGGACCTCGATCGCGTCCCGGGTGGTGCCGGCGATCGGCGAGACGATGGCGACATCGCGCCGGGCAAGGGCGTTGAGCATGGTCGATTTGCCGGCATTGGGCGGGCCGGCGAGCACGACGGTGAGGCCCTCGCGCAGGCGCTCGCCGCTGCGGTCGGCGGCGGCGCGGCCGATCTCGCCCGCGACCCGATCGATCGTGCCGAGGATCTCCGCCTCCAGATCCTCCGGCACATCGCCCTCGTCGGAAAAGTCGAGGCTCGCCTCGAGCAGGGCCAGCACCTGCAGCACCGCCTCGCGCCAACCCTCCGCGGCATGTCCCAGCTTGCCGCCGAGCTGGCGCATGGCCTGGCGCCGCTGCGCCTCGGTCTCGGCATCGATGATGTCGGCGAGGCCCTCGACCTGGGAGAGGTCCATGCGGCCGCTGAGAAAGGCACGGCGGGTGAACTCGCCGGCCTCCGCCGGGCGGCAATTCTCGACGGAGCCGAGCGCGCGCAGCACCGCGGCCCGGGTCGCCAGCCCGCCATGGATATGGAGCTCGGCCTGATCCTCGCCGGTAAAGCTCCGCGGCCCCGGCATCCACAGGACGAGGGCCTGATCGAGAGGCTCGCCGCTCGCCGGATCCGTCAAAGTCCGCACGACGGCCCGCCGCGGCTCGGGCACGCTTCCCGCCATCCGCTCGAGGATAAAGCGACTCTCCCCACCGCTGATCCGGATCAGGCACACGGCGGCGCGGCCGTGACCGGAAGCCATCGCGAAGATCGTGTCGTCCGAACGCATGAGCGTGAACCTCGTGAGGAGAAGAGGATTGAAGGTTGATGAAGTCTTAAAAACAGCAGGCGCGGTCCGCAACGAGGCCGGCGCCGGAGCAGGACCCATGAATCGCCTGAGCGAAGCCCATTCTCCCTACCTTCTGCAGCACAGGGACAATCCTGTCCATTGGTGGGAATGGGGTCCCGAGGCACTGGCCGAGGCCAAAAGGCTCGACAGGCCGATCCTGATCTCCATCGGCTATGCCGCCTGCCATTGGTGTCACGTCATGGCGCATGAGAGCTTCGAGGACCCGGAGGTCGCCGCGGTCATGAACGCGCTCTTCGTCAACATCAAGGTCGACCGGGAGGAGCGGCCGGACGTCGATCACGTCTATATGAGCGCGCTGCATCTCCTGGGCGAGCAGGGCGGCTGGCCGCTCACCATGTTCCTGACGCCGGAGGGTGAGCCATTCTGGGGCGGCACCTATTTCCCCAAGGAGCCGCGCTTCGGGCGGCCGGGCTTCGTCGCGGTGCTGCGCGAGATCGACCGTCTCTACCGCGCCGAGCCCGAGCGGATCCTCAAGAACCGGGACGCGATCAAACAGAACCTCGCGACGGTGGAAGCGGGCGACGGCGGCACGCTCGGCCTCGACGACCTCGACCGTTTGGGATCGCCGCTCTCCGCGCTCATCGACACGGAGAACGGCGGCTTGCAGGGCGCCCCGAAATTTCCCAACCCGCCGATCCTCGAATTCCTTTATCGCTACGCCCGCCGCAGCGGCGATGCGGAGGCGAAGCAGCGCTTTCTCCTGACCCTGGAGCGCATGGCGCTCGGCGGCATCCACGATCATCTCGGCGGCGGCTTCGCGCGCTATTCCGTCGACGAGCGCTGGCTCGTGCCGCATTTCGAGAAGATGCTCTACGACAATGCGCAGCTGCTGGAGCTCTATGCGCTGGCCTATGCCGAGACGGGCCGTCCCCTCTTCCGGGATGCGGCCGAGGGGATCGTCGCCTGGCTGCAACGGGAGATGACGCTTCCCGAGAGCGCCTTTGCCGCGAGCCTCGATGCGGATTCGGAGGGCGAGGAGGGCCGGTTCTATGTCTGGAGCCTGGCCGAGATCCGCGAGAGCTTGAGCGCCGAGGACGCAGCCTTCTTCGCGCAGGTCTACGACATCACCGCGGAGGGCAATTTCGAGGGCCACAGCATTCCGAACCGGCTCCTGTCCGGCGAAGCCCCTCCCGCGATCGAGGAGCGATTGGCCGCGATGCGGGCGACGCTTCTGGAGCGGCGGTCTTCCCGCATCAGGCCCGGCCTCGACGACAAGGTGCTGGCCGACTGGAACGGGCTGATGATCGGCGCGCTTGCGCGGGCCGCACCCCTCCTCGGCCGGTCGGACTGGATCGGCATCGCGCAGCGGGCCTATGGCTTCGTTCAGCACGCGATGAGCCGTGACGGCCGGCTCGGCCATTCCTGGCGCGGCGGCGCGCTGATCTTTCCCGGCTTCGCCCTCGATCATGCCGCCATGATGCGCGCGGCGCTCGCCCTCGCCGAGGCCACGTCGGATTCGTCCTACCTCCAGGATGCCCGGACCTGGCGCGACGTCCTGCTGTCAGAGTTCCTGGTAGACGATACCAATTGCCTTGCCATGACGGCTGAAGCGGCCGACCCGCTCGTGGTCCGGCCGCAGCCGAGCCAGGACGATGCTTTGCCCAACGCCAACGGCGTCTTCGCCGAGGCGCTCGTACGACTGGCGCAGATCACGGAGGCCGACGAGGACATCGTGCAGGCCCGGGAGATGTTGAGCCGGCTCGTCGGCATCGCCCGCTCGTCGCCGCTCGGCCACGCCTCGATCCTCAACGCCCTCGACCTGCATCTGCGGGGCGTGAGCATTCTGGTCACGGGACACAATGCCGGAGCGCTGCGTGACGCCGCCCTCGCCCTTCCCTATCTCGATCGCAGCGTCCGCCGGCTCGGCGCAGACTTATCGTTGGCCGGCAACCACCCCGCCAAAGCCCTTGCCGCCTCAGGAACCAAAGCTCAGGCCCTGGTCTGCGCCGGCATGCGCTGCTCGCTCCCGGTCACGGATGAGCACAGCTTGAGGGCGCGGGTCGCGGAAATGCTGTCGTCCCAAGGC
>JBEVDE010000238.1:0-6818 GCA_040514175.1 Allosphingosinicella sp.
GGGTGAGGAGCGAGGTGCCGCGCGAGAACGCCACGGTCATCGACAGAGCGATGAGGGCGATGAGGGCGATATGCGGCCTCACCAGAAGGGCAATGGTCAGGCCGGCGGCGAAAGCCAGATAGCGGCGCGGCAACCGGAAGGCGGCCCAGGTGCACATCGCCACCCCGAGGAAGATCGGCGCGTCCTTGCCGATCGCGCTCGTCCAGACATGGAGGCCGGGCAGGAACAGCAGCAAATAGACCCGGCTGAAGATCGGCTGGCCCATCTCCTCGTGGATGTCGTCGAACGTCCTCAGGACGAACAACAGTCCCCAGAAACCCATCGCCTGGAAGAGCAGGAAATAATCGAAGAAGGAGCCCCCAAAATACTCTTTCAGGAACTGGACCAGATTGACGATGAAGACGGTGCTGAGACCGGTGCCCCTGCCGTAGATGCCGAGCTGATCGTAATAATAGAGCGCGACGTCGCCGCCGAATTCCTGCGCGTAGAAATAATAAGCGGTGGAGGCGCCGATGTGCGCCAGCAGCAGCGTCACGAACATGACCATGCGCGACCGACCGTCGAACACCCGGGCGAAGCGGAAGCCGGCGATCGAGATCAGCAGGCCGATGAGGCCGACGAAGGTCATATGCCCGCCTCCCGCCAGCGCCGGCGCGTGTCCACCCGCCGCCGAAGCGCCGCGACGGCGTCGGCGACCCGGACCGGCGAACGGAGCACCATCGCCGCGGCCCGAGGCCACCGCCGGCCGCGGACGGCGTCGGCGAAGCGGCCCACCCATTGGGCCGTTCGCACCCGCTCGATCCGGCCGGACAGAGCGTAAGCGAGCTCAGGGTCGCGCTCGACCCGGGGATCCCTGGCCATCGCCTCGAGGGATTCGATGATCCCGTCCGCGATGGCGCGCTGGCCGGTCAGCTGGCCGGGCCGCGAGCGGTAGAAATAGCGGGCGTCGAGCGCCGTCGCCCAGTTCACGCCGAGAAGCATCGCATTCATGTAGAACTCAAAATCCTCGCCGGCCCAGTTGCGGATCGGATGAAAGCGCAGACCGTGCGCGCGCAACCAGGCCGTGCGGAACATCGGCTGGAGGATCCAATCGTGCCGGCACAGCTCGGCCGCGGAGAGCTTGCGGCCCTCCTGCGACTGCTTCCAGCCGGTGAATTCGTAGACGCTCGTCCAGGGCTTGTCAGCCCCGTCGTTGATCAGCGCCAGATCGTCGCTGACCGCGTCGGCGCCGGCCGCCGCGGCGATGTCGAGCAGATAGGACAGGCGGCCCGGGGCGAACCAGTCGTCGGCGTCGAGAAAGGCGACCCAGGCGCCGCGCGCCTCATCCATGGCCTTGTTGCGGGCGACTCCGGGCCCGGAATTGACCGGCAGCCGGAAGCCGCGCACCCGCGGATCGGCCTCGAGCCGCCGGATCGCTTCGGCGGTCGAGTCCGTCGAGCCGTCGTCGACGATGACGACCTCCAGGTCGACGTCCTGGGCGAGCGCGGAGCCGACCGACTTGTCGAGATAGGAGGCGACATTATAGGCCGGTATCAGGACCGAGACGGCCGGCGCCGGCCGTGACTCACGCTGACCCGCAACCGACATTAGCTCAGACTCTCTCCGTTCGAAGGCATAAATGTGCCGCGGGCGCGGCCCGGCCCGCCCATGCGGCTGGATTCGCGACAGGGCCGCCGCTAGAGCGCCTACACGCAGCCGGCGGAGGTTGGAAGCCTCCGCTTGGGCGGCGGCGGCGAACCTGGGCCGGGCCCTCCGTCGCCGCAGCCTCCGACACGAAAGAGAGATTCGCGATGACCCAAGTCCACGTCCGCAGAGGAGCGCTCGCTTGAAAGGCATAATCCTGGCGGGCGGCAGCGGCACCCGCCTCTATCCGGCCACCCTGTCCATCTCGAAGCAGCTGCTTCCGGTCTACGACAAGCCGATGATCTATTATCCGCTCGCCACTCTGATGCTGGCGGGGATTCGCGAGATATTGATCATCTCGACGCCGCGCGACCTGCCCAGCTTCCGCGACCTGCTCGGCGACGGCAGCGCCTTCGGCGTCGCCCTCGCTTATGCCGAGCAGGCCCAGCCGAACGGGCTCGCCGAGGCGTTCATCATCGGGCGCGATTTCGTCGGCGACGATTCGGCCGCGCTCATCCTCGGCGACAACATCTTCTTCGGAAGCGGCCTCGCCGAGCTGTGCCGCGACGTCGCGACCCGCGAGACCGGCGCCACGGTGTTCGCTTATCATGTCGAGGATCCGCAGCGTTACGGCGTGGTCACCTTCGATCCCGAGACGATGCGCGCCGTCGAGATTGTCGAGAAGCCGACCGAGCCCCGGTCCAATTGGGCGGTGACCGGCCTCTATTTCTACGACAATCGGGTGCTCGACATCGCCGCCGGGGTGAAGCCCTCCCATCGCGGCGAGCTCGAGATCACCGACGTCAACCGGGCCTATCTCGAGCTGGGCGAGCTGAGCGTGGTCCGCCTCGGGCGCGGCTATGCCTGGCTCGACACCGGCACCCACGACAGCCTCCACGAAGCCGCCTCGTTCGTGAAGACGGTCGAGCATCGCCAGGGCATCAAGGTGATGTCGCCCGAGGAGATAGCCTTCGATTACGGCTGGCTGGATGCCGGCCAGCTGCGCGCCGCCGCGGGGCGCATGGGCAAGTCCGATTATGCGACATTCCTCAGGCGCCGAGCCGACGAGGGTCCGTGCGGGCCCGGCGGGCTCTACGGAGTGGCGCGATGAGCGAGCGGCTGAACATCCTCGTCACCGGCGGCGCCGGCTTCATCGGCTCGGCCCTGTGCCGGCACCTGGCGGGAAGCGGCCGCTACCGGGTCGTCAATCTCGACAAGCTCACCTACGCGGGCAATCTCGACTCCCTGAAGGAGATCGAGGGCTCGCCAGACTATCGCTTCGTCCAGGGCGATATCGGCGACCAGCCGGCGGTGCGCGAATTGCTGTCGGCGGAGGCGATCGACATCGTCATGCATCTGGCCGCGGAGAGCCATGTCGACCGCTCGATCGACGGGCCCGAGGCGTTCATCGACACCAACATCGTCGGCACCTTCCGTCTGCTCAACGCCGCCCTCGACCATTGGCGCGGCCTGCCCGACGAGCGCAAGGCGCGCTTCCGATTCCACCACGTCTCCACCGACGAGGTGTTCGGAGACCTTCCGCTCGACGAAGGAATCTTCACCGAGGAGACGCCCTACGCCCCCTCCTCCCCTTATTCGGCGTCCAAGGCCGCGTCCGACCATCTCGTTCGCGCCTGGCACGAGACCTACGGCCTGCCGGTGGTGCTCTCCAACTGCTCGAACAATTACGGGCCCTATCACTTCCCGGAGAAATTGATCCCTCTCGTCATCCTCAACGCGCTCGAGGGCAAGACCCTTCCGGTCTACGGCAAGGGCGAGAACGTGCGCGACTGGCTCCATGTCGAGGACCATGTCCGGGCGCTCGAGCTGATCGCGACCAAAGGCGCGGTCGGCGAAAGCTACAATGTCGGCGGCCGGGCCGAACGCACCAACCTCAATGTCGTCGAGACGATCTGCGACCTGCTCGACGCCCGCCGGCCGCTCGCCGACGGCCGAAACCGGCGCTCGCTCATCGCCTTCGTCACCGACCGGCCCGGCCACGACCGGCGCTACGCCATCGATCCCTCGAAGATCGAGCGCGAGCTGGGATGGCGCTCGCTCGAAAGCTTCGAGAGCGGAATCGCCAAGACGATCGACTGGTATCTCGGCAACGACTGGTGGTGGCGCCCGATCCGGGACGGCAAATATTCCGGCGACAGGCTCGGGACCGGCTGATGCGGGTCTTAGTCACGGGCCGCGAAGGCCAGCTCGCGCGAAGCCTCGCCGAGCGCGCCAGGGCTGTGCCCGGCCTTACCCTGGAGACGGTCGGAAGGCCGGATCTCGACCTCGAGCGGCCGGATTCGATCGCCGCGGCGATCGCGGCGGCGGCCCCGGACGTGGTCGTCAACGCCGCCGCCTACACCGCGGTGGATCAGGCCGAGGACGAGCCGGACCGGGCGTTCCGGATCAACGCCGCCGCCGCCGGCGAGGTCGCCGCCGCGGCCCGGCGGGCGGGCGCGCGGATCGTCCAGATCTCGACCGACTATGTCTATGACGGCGCCGGCGCCGGCGCCTATGCCGAGAGCGCTCCGACCCGCCCGCTCGGAATCTACGGCCGCTCCAAGCTGGAAGGGGAGCAGCGCGTCGCCGAGGCCAATCCGGACCATGTCGTGCTTCGCACCGCCTGGGTCTACAGCCCCTACGGACGCAATTTCGTGAAGACGATGCTCGGCGCGGCGGCGCAGCGCGACGAGCTCGCCGTCGTCGCCGACCAGCGCGGCAACCCGACCGCCGCGGGCGACATCGCCGACGGCATCTTCGCCCTGGTGGCGGCCTGGCGGGATCGCCCCGGCCTCGGCCTCGGCGGCGCCTATCATCTCGCCGGCACCGGCGAGGCGAGCTGGTTCGATTTCGCCGCCGCCATCTTCGAGGAAGCCGCCCGCCACGGCCTGCCGACGGCGATGGTGAAGCCGATCCGGACCGCCGACTGGCCGACCCGCGCCGCGCGGCCCGCCAACAGCGTGCTCGACAGCGGCCGCTTCGCCGCCGATTTCGGCTATCGGGCGCCGCCCTGGCGGCAATCCACGGCGGCGGTGGTCGCCGAGCTTGCCCGACAAGGACAGCAAAAGTGACGTCCAACCCCGCGCCCAAGGGCAATATCGACCCGCTCACCGTCCATGGCTTCGGCCGGGAATGGGCGACCTTCGACCAGACCGGGCTCGACGAGACCGAGCATGCGCAGCTGTTCGAGGCCTATTTCTCGATCTTCCCGTTCGACACCCTTCCGGCCGGGGCCGAAGGCTTCGACCTGGGCTGCGGCTCGGGCCGCTGGGCGGCGCTGATGGCGCCCCGGGTGGGCATTCTCCACTGCATCGATCCGTCGACCGAAGCCCTCGAGGTGACCCGCCGCCGGCTCTCCGGCCAGCCCTCCGCCCGCTTCCACCTCGCCGGCGCGGATTCGATCCCGCTTGCCGACGCAAGCCAGGATTTCGGCTATTCGCTCGGGGTCCTCCATCACATCCCCGACACCCAGGCGGCGATGGCCGACTGCGTCAGGAAGCTGAAGATCGGGGCGCCGTTCCTCGTCTATCTCTATTACGGCTTCGACAACAAGCCGGGGTGGTTCCGGACGGTCTGGCGGGGATCCGACCTGGTCCGCCGCGGAGTCTCGCGCCTGCCCTTCCGGCTCCGCAAGGGTGTCACCGATTTGATCGCTCTGTCGGTCTACTGGCCGCTGGTCCGCTTCGCCGGGCTCGCCGAGCGGCTCGGCGCGGACGTCTCCAACTTCCCGCTCAGCGCCTATCGCGGCAACAGCTTCTACACGATGCGAACCGACGCTCTCGACCGCTTCGGAACCCGTCTCGAGCATCGCTTCACCCGGGCCGAGATCGAGGCGATGATGGCGCAATCGGGCCTGGCCGGAATAAGCTTCCGCGAGGACGCGCCTTATTGGGTCGCCTGCGGCCGCCGGGAAGCCTGAGAGGGCGATGAAGATCCTCGCCTTCCTGAAATACGGGACTCTGGCGGCGAGCACGCGCCAGCGCCTGGTTCAGTATGAGCCCAGTCTCGCTGGGGCGGGAATCGAGGTCGACTATCTGCCGCTGCTCGACAACGACCATCTCCGCCGGCTCGCCGCCGGGCGCAGGGCATCGCCGGCCGTCACCGCCCGCCGCTATGTCCAGCGCATGTACCAGCTGCTCACCCGGCGCGACTTCGACCTGCTTTGGGTGCATTGCGAGCTCTTCCCCTATCTGCCCGGCCTGTTCGAGAGGCTCGCGGCGGCGACGGGCAAGCCGATCGTCTTCGATTATGACGACGCGATCTTCCACATGTACGATTCGAGCGGCAATCCAATGGTGCGCGCCCTGCTCGGCAAGAAGCTTCAGCCGCTGTTGAAGCGCACCTCGCTCTGCTGCTGCGGCAATCGCTATTTGCTCGACTACGCTTCGCATTTCGCGCCGAACACGATGCTTCTGCCGACCGTCGTCGACATCGAAACCTATCGGCCGGCCGAGCCGCGCCCGCCCTCCGCGCCGGTGACGATCGGCTGGATCGGCTCGCCTTCGACCTGGCCCTATGTGCGGCCGCTGCTGCCCTTGCTTCGCGAGCTGGTTGAGAGCCGGGGCGTGCGCGTCCGAATCGTCGGCGCCGGTCCCGGCGCCCGGGCGGACGCCTTTCCCGGCCTCGATCTCGTCGACTGGAGCGAGGAGCGCGAAGTGGACGAAGTTCGCGCCATGGACGTCGGCATCATGCCGCTTCCCGACGACATCTGGGCGCGGGGCAAATGCGGCTACAAGCTCATCCAGTACATGGCCTGCGCGCTTCCGGTCGTCGCCTCGCCGGTCGGCGTGAATTGCGAGATCATCGCTCCCGGCGCCAACGGCTTCCTCGCCGGGGACGAGCCGGAATGGCGCGACGCTTTGCTCCGGCTGATCGACGATGCCGAGCTTCGCCGGACCTACGGCGCCGCCGGCCGCCGCCGGGTCGAGGAGCGATATTCGCTTCAGGTCCATGCGCCGCGGCTGGTCGCCGCGCTTCAGTCCCTGGCCCGATGAGGCCGGTCTTCGAAAAGAAGATCGCCGCCGGCGCCGCCGACATCGACGAGCTCGGCCATGTCAACAATGCCGTCTGGGTGCGCTGGATCCAGGACATGGCGACCGACCATTGGCGGGCGGTCGCCGACCCGGCGCATGTCGACGCCTATGTCTGGGTCGTCGTCCGCCACGAAATCGACTATCTGCGCGCGGTCCTGCCCG
>JBEVDE010000136.1:0-8073 GCA_040514175.1 Allosphingosinicella sp.
CCTTTCGGCCCTTGGCGGTTTTTACGCGGGTTACCATGCCGGAAATCCTCCCCGAGCTTGCTCGGGGAGGGGGACCACCCGAAGGGTGGTGGAGGGGTAGCTGGCAGAAGCCTCAGCGAATACCCCTCCACCAGGCTTCGCCTGGTCCCCCTCCCCGCGAGCTTCGCTCGCAGGGAGGATAGAAGTGGCACAACCCGCCGACCCTCTGGAAACCTATAACAAGAAGCGCGACTTCGCGAAGACCGCGGAGCCGGCCGGCAAGGTCGGCCCGGCGCGCGGACCCAATGCGCCGGCCCTCTTCATGGTCCAGAAGCATGACGCCAGCCGCCTCCACTACGATCTGCGCCTGGAGATGGACGGAGTGATGAAGAGCTGGGCGGTGCCCAAGGGACCGAGCCTGAATCCCGCGGACCGGCATCTCGCGGTGCGCACCGAAGACCATCCGATGGACTATGCCAGCTTCGAGGGCACCATCCCCAAGGGCGAATATGGCGGCGGAACGGTCATGCTCTGGGACTGGGGACGGTGGATCCCTCATCCCGACAAGGATCCGCGCAAGACGATCGAGGAAGGCCATCTCCATTTCACCCTCGAGGGCCACCGGATGAAGGGCGAGTGGGTGATGTTCCGCCTGAAGGGCCGCCCCGGAGAGCGGGCCGAGAATTGGATGCTGAAGAAGGTGACCGACGCCCATGCCGGCGGCTCGATGGGTCTGACCGAGCGGTACCTGACAAGCGTCAAGACCGGCCGCTCGATGCAGGAGATCGCCGCCGGGAAGAAAGCGAAGGAATTGAAGGGCTGGAAAAATCCTCCCCGGCATTTGCCGGGGAGGGGGACCGCCGAAGGCGGTGGAGGGGTTCTTCCAGTCGCCAAGAACCCCTCCACCGCGCTTCGCGCGGTCCCCCTCCCCGCGAAATCGCGGGGCGGAATTAAGCTTCCTCCCGTCCGCGAGCCGCAGAAAGCGACTCTGGTCGACCATGTCCCGTCCGGCTCCGGCTGGATCCACGAGATGAAGTATGACGGCTATCGCTGCCTGCTCGCGATCGGCGGCGGCAAGGCTCGGGTCTACACGCGCTCGGGCCTCGACTGGTCGGACAAATTCCCCGAGATCGTCGAGGCCGCGGCGCAGCTCGAGGTCGGCTCCGCCTTGCTCGACGGCGAGATCGTCAGCCTCGACGAGAAAGGCAATACCGGCTTCTCCGCCCTCCAGCAGGCGATCAGCGAAGGCGGCCGCGGCCTCACCCTCTTCCTGTTCGACGCGCTCGAGATCGACGGCGAAGACCTGACCGGCCTCCCCACGATCGAGCGCAAGGGCAGGCTGGCCTCTCTCGTCGGCGAAGGCCGGCCGCCGGCCCTCCTCTATGCCGAGCATATCGTCGGCCATGGCGAGAAACTGTTCGCGGCGATGTGCGAGGCGGGCCAGGAAGGAATCATCTCGAAACGTGCCGACGCGCCCTACCGGAGCGGCCGGACCAAGAGCTGGCTCAAGATCAAATGCACCTACCGCCAGGAATTCGTCATCCTCGGCTGGTCCGAGAGCGACAAGAAGGGGCGCGGCTTCAGGGCCCTGCTGCTCGGAGTGAATGAGGAGGGCAAGCTGCGTTACGCCGGCAAGGTCGGCACCGGCTTCTCCACCCAGGTCCAGACCGACCTGCTCGAGCGCTTCGAACGGATCGCGGCGGCCAGGCCCGCGGCGCCGGTGCCGAAGCCCGAGGCGCGCGGCGCCCATTGGGTGAAACCGAAGCTGGTCGCCGAGATCGCCTTCGCCGAGTTCACCGCCGAAGGAGTCGTCCGCCATGCCAGCTTCCTCGGCCTTCGCGGCGACAAGAAAGCGGCGGAGGTAGTCGAGGAGACGCCCGAGCCGGTCGGGCGCACGGCGCCGGACGGCGTGAAGATCAGCAATCCCGAGCGGGTGCTGTTCCCCGACGCGGGAGTCACCAAGGGCGAGCTGGTCGATTATTACCGCGCGATCGGTCCGATGATGATGGAATGGGCGGCGAAGCGCCCGCTCAGCCTCGTCCGCTGCCCCCAGGGCCGGGCGCGCAAATGCTTCTTCCAGAAGCATAATACCGGCAGCTTCGGGCCCCACGTCCACCAGATCCCGATCGAGGAGAAGAAGGGGCAGGTCGAGGATTATGTCTATGTCGAGGACACGGCCGGAATCGTCGCCTGCACCCAGATGGGCACGATCGAGTTTCACGGCTGGGGCTCGTCCGTAGCCGAGGTCGAGAAGCCCGACCGCCTCGTCTTCGACATCGATCCCGACGAGGGGCTGAGCTTCGACGAGGTCAGGCGCACCGCCCGCGACCTCCACCGCCACCTCGCCGATATGGGGCTCATGAGCTTCCCGATGACGACCGGCGGCAAGGGCCTCCACGTCGTCGTCCCGCTGACTCCCCGGGCGAAATGGCCCGAGGTCAAGGATTTCGCCCAGCGCTTCGCGATCGCCCTTGCCACCGCCGAGCCGGAGCGCTTCACCGCCAACCTCGCCAAGGCGAAGCGCAAGGGCCGGATCTTCCTCGACTATCTGCGCAACCAGCGCGGCTCGACGGCCATCCTCCCTTATTCGGCCCGGGCCCGCGAGCGCGCGCCGGTGGCGGCGCCGATAAGCTGGGACGAGCTCGAGAATCTGACGTCGGGCGCGCCGTTCACGGTGCGCGACGCGGACGAGCTTCTGGAGCGCGCCTCCGGCCGCGCCCTCCAGGGCTGGGGCGAGGCGAGCCAGATGTTGCCGGATCTGTAGAGCCCGTCATGCCAGCGAAGGCTGGCATCCCGGCGGGTGAAAAGCACGGAGATCTTCACCCTCCGGGGCCCCAGCCTGCGCTGGGGCGACGATGGCCCCTTGGCTTTTGCTCCCGCCTGACGCACCGTTCCGCGCAAGGGGGCGAAGGTGCCAAGGCTCCGCGGCTACTAC
The DNA here is from genome assembly GCA_040514175.1 of Allosphingosinicella sp. Lineage (GTDB taxonomy): Bacteria > Pseudomonadota > Alphaproteobacteria > Sphingomonadales > Sphingomonadaceae > Allosphingosinicella. Next base: position 2,915 of record JBEVDE010000136.1, read on the forward strand.
ATTTTCTTCATCATCTGCGGAGCGACCCTGACCGCCCGCGCCGTGCTCGATTCGAGCTTCCGCAACTCGACCCTGCTCTACCTCCTGATCCCGTTCGCCATTTCGATCGCGCTCCACCTCGCCGTGCCGGTGGCCGAGGGCGATTCGCCGGCGCAGCGTTACGGCCGGCACATGCGGGCGGCGACGATCGTCATGCTCGCCAGCTCGGCGCTGCTGTTCGAGGGCTTCCTGTGCGTCCTCTTCTTCATGCCGATCTATTACATCATGATCTCGATCGGCTTCCTGTTCAGCTGGCTCGCGGACCGCGGCGGCGGCGGCGGCCATGCCGGCGCCTACGCCATTCCGGTCGTCGTCGCGCTGCTCGCCGCCGAAGGCCTGACCGGCCCGACCACGGTGCCGCGCTACAACGAGGCGACCTATACGCAGATCCTGCCCGGCACGCCCGCGTCGCTCCAGGCGAATATGGCGAGGCCGATCCGATTCGAGGCGAAACGGCACTGGTTCCTGTGGCTCTTCCCGATGCCGACCCGGATCCAGTCCGGGACGCTCCGGGCCGGCGACGTCCACCGCCTCCACTTCGTCTACAAGCGCTGGTTCTTCGCCAACATTCAGCGCGGCGACATGGCGATCCGGATCGCCGAGGTGAGCCCGTCGCGGATCCGCACCGAGATCGTCCAGAACGATTCCTATCTGTCGCATTACATGAAGATCGACGGCACCGAGGTGCGCTTCCGCGACGTCGGCGGCGGCCGCACCCAGGTGTCGCTCACCGTCAAATATCATAGGCTGCTCGATCCCGCCTGGTATTTCGGGCCGATGGAGCGGCTCGCCGCCCGGCAGAGCGCCCGCTACCTCATCGACACGATCATCGCGCGCAAGGATGGCTGACATGCCCGATGCAGCGGCGGGCAGAACCGCCTTCAAGGTCAACTCGCTGACCAACCTCGACCGCGCCAGCCCGGTCGAGGGCGACGTGCTCTGGGATCCGGGCCGGTCGCTTTGGAACAGCGGCTTCCTCCTCGCCGCCCTCGTCCTCGGGCCGCTCACCTTCAGCTGGAGCGCCTTCGCGGTCTCTCTGGGCCTGTCCGCGGTCACCCTGTGCGCCGGCCACAGCGTCGGCTTCCACCGCCGGCTCATCCACCGCAGCTTCGATTGCCCGAAATGGCTCGAGCGAGCGATGGTCTATCTCGGCACGCTCGTCGGCATGGGCGGCCCGGTGTGGACGATCGGCCTCCACGACAGCCGCGACTGGGCGCAGCGGGAAGCGGACTGCCACTGGTTCCTCCGCCACGGCAAGCCGCTCTGGATCGAGGGCTTCTACTATCTCAACTTCAAGCTGAAGCTCAAACACCCGCCCGGCTTCGATCCCGGGCCGGGGATCGGCGACGATCCTTTTTACAACTTCCTCCAGAAGACTTGGATGGCGCACCAGATACCGGTGGCGATAATCCTCTATCTGCTCGGCGGCTGGGCCTGGGTGGTCTGGGGAGTCGCGGTGCGGGTCGCGGCCTGCACGACGATGCACTGGTTCATCTCCTATTTCGCCCATAGCCGCGGCCCCCAGGACTGGACCCTCGATGGCGCCGCGCTCCAGGCCTATAACGTCCCGATCATGGCCATCCCGACGATGGGCGAGAGCTGGCACAACAACCACCACGCCTTCCCGAGCTCGGCCCGCCACGGCCTCTATCCCGGCCAGATCGACCTCGGCTGGTATTTCATCCTGATTCTGGAGAAGTTGGGCTTGGCCTGGAACATCAAGGTGCCGGCAAAGCTGCCGCCCCGGCCGGGAATCACCCCTACCACCGGCCGGGCCCTCTCCATCGCCGCCCCCGGCCAGGAGGCGATGTGAAATCCTCCCCGTGCGGAACGCATGGGGAGGGGGACCATGCGAAGCATGGTGGAGGGGTAACTGGCGCGAGCATGGAGAGGATCGGGCCCGAACCACCCAACTCCGTGCCAATTACCCCTCCACCCCGCTACTCGGGGTCCCCCTCCCCGTCTCCGACGGGGAGGATGAAGGTCGGCGACGCCCTGCGCGCCTTTCGGACCGCCAACGGCCTCTGCCAGAACGAGCGCGAGGCGCGGTGGTGGATCGTCCGAGCCGACCTTCTCGTCTTTCCCCTGCCCAATTTCGCCTGGCGCCGCCGGGCCATCGACGCCCACGATGCCCACCATTTGCTCACCGGCTATCCCTGCACGGTCGAAGGCGAACTTCTCATTGCCGCCTGGGAGTTCGGCGCCGGCCGCTATCCCCATTGGGGCGCGACCCTGTTTTGCGCGCCGCTGGTGCTCGCCGGGCTGCTCTACATGCCGGGCCGGATGGCGGCGGCGTGGCGCCGAGGCCGCCTCAGCCGGAGCCTGTACCGCCATGCCGATCTCGACCGGCTGGCCGACCTTCCGCTCGCTGCCGCGCGGTCTCTTGTCGCTCCGGAAAGCCTGTGTTAGGGTAATAATACACGTTTCCCCTTGCGCTTGCCGCCTCCCCTGCCCCATTTAGCCCCAAAGCGTAATGGAGCGATCGACATGGCCACCCAGACCGAGACCAAGCTGAAGCTCGAGGCGCCCGAGGCGCTGCAGGCGATTGAGCCCGCCGCGGCGGCCGGCCTCGTTCCGATCGAGGAAGGCGTGAAGGACAAGCTGCAGACGGTCGTCGACAAGTTCGTCAACGAGCTCGTCGCGGTCGACGCCAACAGCCCCGAATTCGGCAAGAAGGTCGACGAACTGACTAACATGGGCCGAAAGCAGATCGCCGAGGCCGCCGGCCATTCGAACCGCTTCCTCGACCGGCCGATCAAGGCGATCGACAAGGACACCGGGATCGGCGCCGACCTGCTCGAGCTTCGCCGCACCGTCGAAGAGCTCGACCCCGGCAAGCAGGGCAATCTTTCGACCTCGCGCAAGATCCTCGGCTTCATTCCCTGGGGCAACAAGCTCGGCAATTATTTCCAGAAATACCAGAGCTCGCAGACCCACATCTCCAAGATCCTGAACAGCCTCGCCTCCGGCAAGGAGGAGCTTCAGTACGACAATGAGGCGATCAACACCGAGCGCGCCGCGATGTGGAAGACGATGGGCCAGCTCGAGCAGATGATCCACATCTCCAAGCAGCTCGACCAGAAGCTCGAGGACAAGGCCAACGAGCTCGACGCCACCGAGCCGGCCAAGGCCAAGGCGATCCGCGAGACCGCCCTCTTCTACACCCGCCAGCGCACCACCGACCTGCTCACCCAGATGGCGGTGACGGTTCAGGGCTATCTCGCCCTCGACCTCGTAAAGAAGAACAATGTCGAGCTGATCAAGGGCGTCGACCGCGCCTCGACGACCACCGTCGCGGCGCTTCGCACCGCCGTCACCGTCGCCCAGGCGATGACCAACCAGCGCCTCGTGCTCGAGCAGATCACCTCGCTCAACACGACCACCGCCAACATCATCGATTCGACCGGCGAGCTCTTGAAGAGCCAGACCGGCGAGATCCACCGCCAGGCCGCCTCCTCGACCATCCCGCTCGAGACCCTGCAGCGCGCCTTCCAGAACATCTACGACACGATGGACACGATCGACACCTTCAAGCTCGAGGCGCTCGGAAGCATGAAGCAGACCGTCGAGACCCTTTCCAGCGAGGTCGAGAAGAGCCGCGGCTACATCGCCCGGGCCGAGGGCACCGAGCAGAACCGGCTCGCCGGCCGAAGCGTGCCCAATTCGCTGCTCGGGCCGGTCGAGGGCTGAAAACATGGCCCGAACGCCCCGCAACGTCGAGGAAGCGATCGCCCGCTTCGACGAATATTCGGCGCGTCTCGACGGCCATACTCCGGCGCAGTCGAGCCTCAAGCGGCGCTACGGCCAGACCGCGAGCTCGATTGCGCGCCGGGGCGCGACAATGGGAGTGGCGATCGCGGCATTGATCGTCGTGACGATCGGTTTCGGACTGGTCGTAGGGCCGATCGGGATCACCGGTCTCTTCTTCGTCGGCCTGGCGACCCTCGCCATCCTGCTGCTCGCCGCCTTCTGGCCCTCCTCCGAGTCGAAGCGCGTCGCCTATAGCGAGCAGCTGCCGACCGGCACCGTCGTTCGCCAGCTTGAGAATATGCTCGTTCGCCGGCGCTCCGCTTTGCCGGCGCCGGCGGTGCAGCGGGCCGACGCCATCGGCGCCCAGCTGCCTTTGCTCGAATCGCGGCTGGCCGAGGTCGACCCGCTCGATCCGCTCGCCCAGGACGCGCGCCGGCTGATGGGCAAGCATCTGCCCGAGCTGATCGAGCGCTACGAACGGATCCCGGCCGGCTACCGCCACCAGCCCGACGGCGAGGGCCTGACCGCCGACCAGCGGCTCGTCGCGAGCCTCGACGCGGCCCGCGACGCCTTGGGCGAAATCGGCGACAAATTGGTTCAGGGCGACCGCCAGGCCTTCGAGACCCACGGCCGATTCATCGAGAGCCGCTACAAGGAAGACGGCGGCCCGGGAGGCCAGTGATGGGCTTCGACGTCGCCGAAATGCTTCGGCAGGCGGACGAATATCTGCGGCGCCACATCAAGTCGAAGGCGGTCCGGGCGGCGGAAAAGCGGCGCTCGGAACGGCAGTCGCGCGAGGCCGAGCGGCGGATGGTCAGGGCCGCCCTCGTCGGCGGCGCCTCCGGGGCGGCGATCCTCGGGGTCGGAACGCTGATCGTGCCGGTGGCGGTGCCGGTGCTCGCGGCCGCCGGAGGCGGCGCCTTGCTGCTCGGCGTTGGGTCGCTGTTCAGGCCGACCCGGCGGCGAAGCGCCGGCGGCGATTTCTCGCAGGCCGAGCTGGCCGAGCTTCCCGGCGATGCGGAGGATTGGCTGCTCGCCCGGCGCGAGGGGCTTCCGCCGGGCTGCCGGTCCGTGCTCGACCGGATCTTCCAGCGTCTCGGCGATCTCCAGCCGCATCTCGCCACCCTCGCCCCCCATTCGAGCCCGGCCTGGGAAGCGCGGCGCCTTCTCGGCGAGCATCTGCCGGGGCTCGTCCTCGCCTGGGAAGCGATTCCCGGGTCGGCCCGGGAGGAGGATCCGAAAGTGCTCGGGCGGCTTCGCTCGGGGCTGGAGACGGTGGCCGACGCCCTCGACGCGCTCTGCCGGGAGGTCTGCCGCGACCCGCTGATGACTTTCGAGACCCAGGGCCGCTTCCTCGAAAGCCGCTACCG
>JBEVDE010000330.1:0-3141 GCA_040514175.1 Allosphingosinicella sp.
GGATTTTGGGCCAGGGCTGCGTCCCTCGTCGGTCACGATGCGACAGCATCGCTCCCTCCTCGCTCCTTGCCCTGACCCAAAATCCGCTCCGTCACGACCGTTGCGGGTATTGAGTACGGACCCTAAGCGGGCAGGGGCTTGCGGCCGGCGACTCCGGTCGCGCAGCCGAAGAAGAAGCGGCGATAGTCCACCTCCAGCCCCTCGCGGCGCAGCATTTCGGCGAAGGCCGAGGAATCGCCGAAATTGGTGCTGTAGGTGCCGATCATCGCGAAATCCTCGGCGCCGCGCAGGATCAGCCGCTCGACCCACGGCAGCACGCGCTTCAGGTGGAAGCGATAGAGCGGCCGAAGCCACCAGCCCTTTGGGTCCGACGCCTCGATCAACGAGAAGCTTCCACCCGGCTTCAACACCCTCGCGATCAGCTTCGCCAGCCGCTCGTGCTGGGCCGGGTTGAAGGTCTTGAGCCCGAAGGTCGAGACGACGAAATCGGCGCTTCCGTCGGCGAGGCCGCTGGCCAGCACATCGTCCTCGATGAAGTCGATCCTGTGGGCGCGGTGGGCGTGGAGCCGCTCCATGGCGCGGCGGTGCATCCCGGTCGAGATGTCGACGGCGGTGATCGCCCGGACGGCGGGAAAGCGGCGCAGCAGATGCGGCCAGACCTCGCCGGTGCCGGCCATCAGATCGTAGCCCGAGGGCCGCTCGGCCGCGGGCGCCGGCATCGCCGCAACGCACTGGCGCCGCCAGCGCTCGGTGAAGCCGAGCGAGCATATGTAGCTGAAGGCGATGTAGCGTTCCGAGCAGCGATCGAACACGCCCTTGACGAAGGCCGGGTCGTAAATGTCGCCCCCGGGCGCGGCGGGCGCCGTCATCCGCGCCCGGGGATTTCGAGCCCGCGCTTCACCGCCGGCCGCGCCAGCCCCCGCTCCAGCCAGGCCGGGACGTTGCGCAAGGCGTCGAACCCGACCAGCTCGCGCGCCTCGTAGAAGGTGACGAGATTGCGCACCCAGCCCAGCGTGGCGACGTCGGCGACGCTATATTCGTCCATGATCCAGTCGCGCCCCTCGAGCCGTCCCTCGAGCACGCCGAGCAGCCGCTTCGACTCGTCGACGTAGCGCTGAAGCGGGCGCTTGTCCTCGATCGCCTTGCCGGCGAAGCGGTTGAAATAGCCGACCTGGCCGAACATCGGGCCGATCGCCGCCATCTGGAAGAAGACCCACTGGACGGTCTCCCAGCGCCGCGCCGGATCGGCGGGCATGAGCTTGCCGGTCTTATCGGCGAGATAGAGCAGGATCGCGCCCGATTCGAACAGTCCGAGCGGCTTTCCGCCGGGTCCGTCCGGATCGACGATCGCGGGGATCTTGCCGTTCGGATTCAATGAGAGGAATTCCGGAGTCCAGCTCTCGTTCTTGCCGATGTCGACCAGATGCGGCTCGTAGGGGAGACCCGTCTCCTCGAGCATGATCGACACCTTCACGCCGTTGGGCGTGTTCAGGGAATAGAGCTGGAGCCGGTCGGGATGCTCGGCCGGCCAGCGCTTCGTGATCGGGAATTGGGACAGATCGGTCATGACGACGGCTCCCCGAACACGCGGTCGAAGATCGTGTCGACATGCTTCAGGTGATAGCCGAGGTCGAAGCTCTCCTCGAGCCGCTCTGGAGGCAGCAAGGCCGACACTTCCGCATCGGCCTTCAGAAGCTCGAGCAGCGACAAGGCGCCGTCGCTCTCCCACACTTTCATCGCGCTTCGCTGGACCAGGGAATAGGCCTGCTCGCGGCTCGCCCCGGCCTGGGTGAGGGCGAGGAGGACCCGCTGCGAGTGGACGAGGCCGCCCATGCGGTCGAGATTCTTCTGCATCCGCTCCGGATAGACGAGCAATTTGTCGATCACGCCGGTCAGCCGCGCCAGCGCGAAGTCGAGCGTGACCGTCGCGTCGGGGCCGATATAGCGCTCGACCGAGCTGTGGCTGATGTCGCGCTCGTGCCACAAGGCTACATTCTCCAGCGCCGGGTTGACGTAGCCGCGCACCATCCGGGCAAGGCCGGTCAGATTCTCGGTCAGCACCGGGTTGCGCTTGTGCGGCATCGCCGACGAGCCTTTCTGCCCGGGCGAGAAATATTCCTCCGCCTCCAGCACCTCGGTGCGCTGCAGGTGGCGGACCTCGGTCGCCAGCCGCTCGACCGACGAGGCGATCACGCCCAGGGTGGCGAAGAACATGGCGTGGCGGTCGCGCGGAATGATCTGGGTCGAGATCGGCTCGACGCTCAGCCCCATCCTGGCGGCGACATGCGCCTCGACCCGAGGGTCGACATTGGCGAAGGTGCCGACCGCGCCCGAGATCGCGCAGGTTGCGATCTCGTCCCGGGCCGCGACCATCCGCGCCCGCGCCCGGGCGAATTCGGCGAAGGCGAAGGCGAGCTTGAGGCCGAAGGTCACGGGCTCGGCATGGATGCCGTGGCTCCGCCCGATCGTCGGGGTCATCTTATGTTCGAGCGCCCGCCGCCTCAGCACCTCGAGCAGGGCGTCGAGATCCTCGATCAGCAGGTCCGAGGCCCGCTTCAGCTGCACCGCGAGGCAGGTGTCGAGCACGTCCGAGCTGGTCATCCCCTGGTGGAGGAAGCGCGCCTCCGGACCGACATGCTCGGCGACGCTGGTCAAGAAGGCGATGACGTCGTGCTTCACCTCGGCCTCGATCGTGTCGATCCGCTCGACGTCGAAGCCGCCCTTCGCCCACACCGCCTCGGCCGCAGAGCGCGGGACGATGCCGAGCTCCGCCATCGCGTCCAGAGCGTGGGCCTCGATCTCGAACCAGATCCGGAAGCGGGCTTCCGGCGCCCAGATGCTGCTCATCTGCGGCCGCGAATAGCGGGGGATCATCTGCGCTTCCTGTCAGGGTAGAGGAAGGGCGCGCCTAGCAAAGTCCCCCGGGGCCTTCAATGAGACCGGAAGGGGCATCTGCGCGGAAGTGGACGACCTGGACACGGGTCGAGGCTGTTTCGCTGTCCGGATTCGGACGAAGTGGACGAAGTGGACGCGACGAGCGCGTTTCGGACCTGTCCGGAATCGGGCGAAGTGGACGAAGTTGACGCGACGGGGGTGGGTTTGGGGGTGTCCGCAATCGGGCGAAGTGGACGAAGTGGACGA
>JBEVDE010000339.1:0-3764 GCA_040514175.1 Allosphingosinicella sp.
TCGCTGATCATCTCGTTCCACTGGGCCACCCAGCCGACGGTGCGGGCCAAAGCGAACAACGCCGTGAACATCTCGGTCGGGAAGCCGATCGCGTTCAGGATGACGCCGGAATAGAAATCGACGTTCGGGTAGAGCTTCTTCTCGATGAAATAATCGTCGCTGAGCGCGATCCGCTCCAGCTCGCGGGCGACGTCGAACATGGGGTCGGTGACTCCGAGCTCCTTCAGGACCTCCTGGGCGGTCGCCTGCATCACCTTCGCGCGCGGGTCGTAATTCTTGTAGACCCGGTGGCCGAAGCCCATCAGCCGGAACGGATCGTCCTTGTCCTTGGCGCGGGCGATGAACTCGGGGATGCGCTCGGGCCGGCCGATCTCGTGAAGCATGTTCAGGGCCGCCTCGTTGGCGCCGCCATGGGCCGGGCCCCATAGGCAGGCGATTCCGGCGGCGATGCAGGCGAAGGGGTTGGCGCCCGACGAGCCGGCGAGGCGGACGGTCGAGGTCGAGGCGTTCTGCTCATGGTCGGCGTGGAGGATGAAGATCCGCCGCATCGCCCGCTCGACGACCGGATTGACCTCATAGGGCTCGGCCGGAACTCCGAAGGTCATCCTCAGGAAGTTGCCGGTGTAGGTGAGGTTGTTCTGGGGGTACATGAACGGCTGGCCGAGCGTATATTTATAGGCCATCGCCGCGATCGTCGGCATCTTGGCGATCAGCCGGTGGCTGGCGATCATGCGCTGCTTGGGATCGGTGATGTCGGTCGAATCGTGGTAGAAAGCGCTGAGCGCCCCGACCACGCCGCACATCACCGCCATCGGATGGGCGTCGCGCCGGAAGCCGCGGTAGAAGGTCGCCAGCTGCTCGTGGAGCATGGTGTGGCGCGAGATGGTGTAGGTGAAGGTCTCCAGCTCGTCCTTCTTCGGAAGCTCGCCGTTGAGGAGCAGATAGCAGACCTCCATGAAGGTCGAATGCTCGGCGAGCTGGTCGATCGGGTAGCCGCGGTGGAGGAGGATGCCCTCGTCGCCGTCGATATAGGTGATCGCGCTCTCGCAGGCGGCGGTCGAGGTGAAGCCGGGGTCGTAGGTGAAGGCGCCCGTTTCCGCATAGAGCTTGCGGATGTCGAGCACGTCCGGGCCGACGGAGCCGTGGCGGATCGGAAAGCCGTGTGAATTGCCTTCCCCGAGGGTGAGTGTGGCCTGATCGTCCGCCATCTTATTCTGCTCCGTCCATCCGGTCCGCGATGCGGGCGAGGCTCTCCTCGCGCCCCAGCAGGACCAGAACATCGAATATCCCGGGCGAGGTCGCCCGCCCGGTGAGCGCGGCCCGGAGCGGCTGCGCCACCTGGCCGAGCTTGACCCCGGCGCTTTCCGCTGTGCTGCGCACCGCCGCCTCTGTGGCGAGCGCCGACCATTCGTCAAGCGCCTTGAGCGCAGCCCAGGCGCGGGCGAGCAGGCGCGGCGCTTCGCCGGCGAGCAGCTGGGCCGCCTTCTCGTCATAGTCGAGCGGCCGGGCGCGGAACAGGAAGGTCGTATTCTCAGCAAGTTCGTTGAGATTCTTGGCGCGCGGCTTGAGCTCGGGCATGGCCCTGACGAGAAGCTCGATCTCGGCCGTCGTGAGGTCGCGGCCGATCAGGGGCGCGACCTTCGGCGAGACCAGGCCGCCGAGACGGCCGTCATCCGCCTCGCGGATATAATGGCCGTTGAGATTCTCCAGCTTCTTGACGTCGAAGCGCGACGGCGACTTGCCGACATGGTCGAGATCGAACCAGCGCACCGCGTCCTCGCGGGAGATGATCTCGTCGTCGCCATGGCCCCAGCCGAGGCGGAGCAGGTAATTGGCCAGCGCCTCGGGCAGGATGCCGAGCGCGTCATAGTCCATCACGCCGGTCGCGCCGTGGCGCTTCGACATCTTCGCGCCGTCCTGGCCGTGGATCAAAGGCACATGCGCATAGGCCGGCTCGGGCCAGCCCATGCCCCGGACGATGCCGAGCTGGCGGAAGGCGTTGTTGAGATGGTCGTCGCCGCGAATGACGTGGGTGACGCCCATGTCGTGATCGTCGACCACCACCGCCAGCATGTAGGTCGGGCTTCCGTCGGAGCGGAGCAGGACCATGTCGTCCAGCTCCTCGTTCTTCACCGTCACCCGGCCCTGGACGAGATCGTCGATGACGGTCTCGCCTTCGCGGGGCGCTTTCAGCCGGACGACGCAGGGGGCGTCGGGGGCGCCGTCGCTTCGCTCGCGCCACGGGCTCTCGACCCGGTAGGGCCGCTTTTCCGCCGGGGCGCGCTCGCGCTGGGCCGCGAGCTCCTCGGCACTCATGTAGCAGCGATAGGCGTGGCCGCGGTCGAGCAGCGCGTGGGCGACCTCGGCATGGCGGGCGGCGAATTGCGACTGGTAATATTCGGGCCCGTCCCAGTCGAGCCCGAGCCAGCGCATTCCCTCCAGGATCGCCTCGATCGCCGGCCGGGTCGAGCGCGCTTTGTCGGTATCCTCGATCCTGAGCAGGAAGCGGCCGCCATGGTGGCGGGCGTAGAGCCAGGCGAAGAGGGCGGTCCGGGCGCCGCCGATATGGAGGAAGCCGGTCGGCGAAGGCGCAAAGCGGGTGACGACCTCGCCGGGCTGGACGGTTGCGCTCAAGCGCCTTTTCTCCAAGGATGGGGCCATGACGGCCGGTTTGGCATGCGCCCCTAGCATAGCGGATCATGATCGTCATCCCGGCGAAAGCCGGGACCCATGAACACGGACGTCCTCGATCCGTCCGCGGAGCCCGGTGTCCATGGGTCCCGGATCAAGTCCGGAATGACGAGGCTTTCCCGCCGCCTCGAAACCCTCGCCGATGCGGAGCGGGACCAGCTGCCGCTCTGGCTGCCGGTCGGCCTAGGCCTCGGCACCGCCGCCTGGTTCGCGCTTCCGGACGTCCGCGCCTGGACCGCCTTCCTGCTCCTCGCCGCGGCGCTGGCGTTGGCGCCTGGGGCGCTCGCGCCCGGCACGCGCTGGAGCCGGGCGGCGTCGATCTTCGCCCTCGCCGCCATCCTCGGCTGCGCCAATGTCTGGTGGAAGGCCGAGCGCTCCGCCGCGCCCGTGCTGAGCCGGCCGCAAGCGGCCGAGTTCGACGCGAGGATCGAGAGCTTCCAGCGCCTGCCGGCGCGCGACCTGGTGCGGCTGCTGGTGAAGCCGGCGGACGGCAGCGGGCTGCCGCCGCGGCTCAGGGTCAATGTCGACGCCGCGACGGCTCCGGCCGGGCTCCAGGCCGGGGCGACGGTCCGGCTGCGCGGCTGGCTGATGCCGCCCGCGCCCGCGGCACTGCCCGGCGCCTATGATTTCGCCCGCGCCGCCTGGTTCCAGGGCATCGGCGGAACCGGCCGGGTCACCCTGGTCCGGCTGGTCGCCCCCGCGACGGACCAGGGCTGGCGCGCCCGGCTGGCCAATCTTCGCCAGAACCTCGCCGACCATATAAGGGCCCGGCTGCCCGGCGGGGCCGGGGGCATCGCCGCGGCGCTCGCCACCGGCGACCAGGGCGGGATTCCGGAAGTAGATGCCGAGGCGATGCGCCGATCGGGGCTTGCCCATCTGCTCTCGGTCAGCGGCCTTCACCTCACCGCCGTGGTCGGCGCGGTGATGATCCTGACCCTGAAGCTGCTCGCGCTCAGCCCGATCCTGGCGCTTCGTTTCCGGCTCGACCTCGTCGCCGCGGCCGCGGGCGCCCTGGCGGGAATCGCCTACACCCTGCTGACCGGCGCCGAGGTGCCGACGATCCGCTCCTGCAT
>JBEVDE010000358.1:0-5290 GCA_040514175.1 Allosphingosinicella sp.
AGAACGCGCTGACCGGCCTGCCCATGGGCGGCGGCAAGGGCGGCGCGAACTTCAATCCCAAGGGCAAGAGCGACGGCGAGATCATGCGCTTCTGCCAGAGCTTCATGACCGAGCTCTACCGCCATATCGGCGCGGACGTGGACGTGCCGGCCGGTGACATCGGCGTCGGCGGGCGCGAGATCGGCTATATGTTCGGCCAGTACAAGCGCATCACCAACCAGTTCACCGGCGTGCTGACCGGCAAGGGCATGGAATATGGCGGCTCGCTGATCCGCCCCCAGGCGACGGGCGATGGCGCGGTCTATTTACTCGAGAACAATCTGAATACCAGGGGCCAGGACCAGACCGGCCGGCGCGCCGTGATTTCCGGCTCGGGCAATGTCGCGACCCACGCCGCGGAGAAGATCGTCCAGCTCGGCGGCAAGGTGCTGACCCTGTCGGACAGCCAGGGCTTCATCCACGACCCCGAGGGCATCGATCAGGAGAAGATCAACTGGGTGAAGGCGCACAAGACCAAGCGCCGCGGCCGGATCTGCGAATATGTCCAGGAATATAAGGGCGCGACCTTCCACGCCGGCGGGCGGCCGTGGGGAGTCGAATGCGACGTCGCTCTGCCCTGCGCCACGCAGAACGAGCTGCTCGGCGAGGATGCGCGAACCTTGGTGAAGAACGGCTGCGTCGCCGTCTCCGAAGGCGCCAACATGCCGACCGACCTGGAAGGGGTGCACGTCTTCAAGGAGGCGTGCCTGCTCTACGCGCCGGGCAAGGCCGCCAATGCCGGCGGAGTCGCCGTCTCCGGCCTCGAGATGAGCCAGAACAGCGCCCGCCTGAGCTGGAAGGAGGAGGAATTGCAGCGCCTCCTCAAGGACATCATGAACGGCATCCACGAACGCTGCCTGGAATATGGCCGGGTCTCCGACAGCTATGTCGACTATGTGAAGGGCGCCAACATCGCCGGCTTCAAGAAGGTCGCGGACGCGATGCTGGCGTTCGGGGTGATATAAAGGCGCCTCGGCCGGGGGGAGGAGCGATGAACTCGGAGAGCTACAAGGGCAGGCCGTTCCTGGTCGCGGATCCGGACGCACGCATCCGCAAGGACGGAGCGCTGCACGAATATGCGATCGCGCCGGACGGCGGCTTCAACCGGATCCCCGAGGGAACGAGCGTACGGATAGATGCGGTGGAGGTCGTCCCGGCCGGGGCGAAAGCGGTCGTCCTCTACGTCCACGCTCTGTCCCGGGACGGGGCGACGACCTTCGGCTGGACCGTGGCGGCCAATATCGAGGGCCGGCTGCTTTCGGAAACGATCGGCGCGATCCCGCCGCCGCCCCGGGCAAGCCGCTTCGGCCCCAACGCGGCCTGGGCGAAGGACGAGTATCTCGGCCAGGTCACGCTGGTGCGGGTGGTCGGCACCGACAAGGAGATCGAGCACATCTCCGAGGCGACCTGCGACAAGTTCCTCGCAATGGCTGAGGCCGCCCGCGCCGACGGGGTCGAGATCGGAGTCAACAGCGGCTTCCGCTCCTATCCCGAGCAGAAATTCCTGTTCGAGGGCCGTCAGAAAGGCCTGCCCGGCTTCGCGCCGGCCAACCGCCCCGGCAATTCCAACCACCAGAACGGGATCGCCTTCGATATCGACGTTAACGGCGGCGGCAACAATCCGACCTATGTCTGGCTGGAATCGAACGCGACCCGCTTCGGCTTCCTCCGCACGGTGCGGAGCGAGCCCTGGCATTGGGAATATCTCCCGGAGCAGGCGGCGGCGGCGCGCGGCCGGAACTGCTGCACGAGCTGGGAGTGAGGCGTAACGGTCACGACGGCCCGCCCGGGAATTAAGCCGACACGCCGCCTTCAAGGAAGGTCGCGGACGCCATGCTGGCCGTCGGGCTGATCGAGAAATCGCACGGCAGGTCGTCCCGTCGCCTCACCACGCGTGGAGAATGCCGTCCTCGACCGGTCCCCGAACCACGAGCGCGAAGCCGACGGTCCGGCCGAGCAGGGCCAGGGCGTCCACCTTGATCTGGACCTTCCCGCTCGTCGGTCCGACCCGGACGACCTGCAAGGTGTTGAGACGGTCGGGCATCGATCCGAACCGCGGATACTGCTTCTTGATGGCGGCGTCGTTTCCGGTGCGCCTGATCCCGCCTTCCGGCTGGACGGTAAGCGCCACCACAGCGCCGCCGGGTCCCGGCACCGGATCGGTGTAGCAGAGGGCGATGTCGAACCTTCCTTCCTGCGAGCAGCGGAACCAGAAACGCCTGTAGTCCAGATCCTCCTGGAAGGGAGAGACGGTCCCCTCGGCGAGAGTCTGGGCGGGGCCGGCCGACGGCGCCGAGCCGACGTCGACGAAGCAGAGTCGATCCGCTCCTGGGCCCAAGGCAAGCGCTCGCGCCACATCGACTCTGCCGAAGCCCTGATCGAGGCTGGCACAGGCATTCGCGGGCAAGGCCGGAACCGAAGGAGCCGCGCTGGCGCCGCCCAGCCACTGGGCGCCCGCCGCTAATGTCGCCTTCAGGAGCGCCGCCGAGGGGCTCTCGTGCCCGCGCTGCCGGTAATATTGCCTGACCAAGGCGGCCGCCCCCGTGGCCACCGGAGCGGCCATGCTGGTGCCGCCCGAATATAGATAGTCCGCCGAATGGGCGCCCCACAGCAAATCCTCGCTGCCCCGGGCGCGGGGCGCGACGATGTTGGTGCCGGGCGCGACGAGCTCCGGCTTGATCCGCTCGCCGCCATGCCCCCAGCCGCGCCCGCTGAATGCGGCGATCATCGAATCGTCGCCGGAGAGTCGGCCGGTGCTGGTGGGGGGACTTCGAAAACGGGTTGGTGCGAAGTCGGACCAGGTCTGGGCCGCATGGCCGCCGTCGGTTCGGTCGCTGCACGAGGCTCCGACGGTCAGCGCGTTCTTCGCGACTCCGGGAGCGCTGATGCTGTCCAGCCCGACTTCCCCGGCAGGTCTGAAGACCGGCGTTTCGGTCATCGCGCGGTTGCCGGCGGCGACGACGATGAGGAGGTCGGGATGCTCAATAGCGACCGCATCGACGTCGTCGGCGCGGGCGCTGTAGAGCGAGGGAGCGCCGTCCTCCTCGAAGCTGAGATTGAGGATCCTGACACCGGCCTGATAGCTGCGTCGAAGCACCGCCCGGAAGTCCATCTCGAAGTTCATCTCGCCTTTCGGCCCGATCTCCACCGCCTGGGCCTTCAGCACGGCTTTCGGAGCGATGCCGCAGAATCGCCCGCTCGAGCGGCTGCCGTTGCCGACGATGATGCCGGCGACGTGGGTGCCATGGGCGGTGGCCGGCAAGTCTGCTCTCCAGATCGTCTGGACGCGGCCGTCGAGGTCCGGGTGGCCGGTGTCGACGGCGCCATCGATGATCCCGACCACCTCCTGCGAACCGTCCAGCTCGCCGGCGGGGCCCAGGATGCGCTCGCCCCCGATTTCGACCCGGGCCAGGCTCCGCGCCCGATCGAGGCACAAGAAAACCGACGGAACCGGGCGGACGTCGAGGACCGAGTCCAGCTGTTCGGCCCGGTCGAGCAACGGTGAGGTGTCCACGATCTCGATCCGGACCCGGTCGGCCGTCTTGCCGACTATTTTCACCTCGGGCGCCTCTGCCGCCAGCCACGCCTCGATTTCGGGAAGCCGGTCGGGCGAATGGGCGATGAGGTCATAGTCGCGAATCTCGCCGGAGGAAGGCGCGACCAGGTCGGCCAGGTCCTCGGAGATATCCATGCGTTTGGCGGGGCTGGTGTTGAACGGCGCGATGGCGACGCGCCGGTCGAAATGGAGGATTGCGCGCTGGAGAGGGTTGAGCCTCGAAATCAGGTCGCCGCCGGCCAGGGCTCGGGTCACTCCCGCGCCAACCCGGCCGAGCAAGCTCGACGCGCTGATCGCCTTGTCCCTCACCCTGAGGGAAAAGGTGCCGCTCCTGTACCAGGCCGGCGTGCTCGCCGAGAGCCCGTCCATCACCTCTTGTTCGGCCGCTCTCACCGACGAGCGGAAGACATTGGTCGCGGAAGCCGCGCTTTCGCCCGAGGCCTCGACCGGCTCGACGATCAAATTGGCGCCTTGCAGCGCATCGATCTCCTCCGCGCTTGCCAGCGCTTCGATGACGGTGTCGCTCAAGCTTCGAGCCGAAGAGCCGAGACCGGCCAGAGCGGCGGCCGTCTCGTCGGCGCTGAGCGTGTGGACGAGGATTCGCAGCCTGTCGGTCATGGGACCCCCTGCTCCGGCCGGGTGAACCCGGCCGGAGCTTTGTCTCAGCCCTCGATGTCGACGGCGAAAACGGCCGTGTCGTCGTCGCCCGCACCGTCGTCGTTGAGGATGGCGGCTGCCGTGTTGGCATTCTTGGCCTTGACCAGCTTCATGGTGGTGTAGCGCCCGTCCTTGACGAAGAGGCGCACGACCTTCAGCCCGAAGGCGAGAGGCGTGTCGTTGGACGTGTAGGTGAGCTTGCTGCTCGACGAGCTGCCGCCGGACACCGACACCTTGCCGCCGACGAGCTGCTGGATGACGGGAATCTCCAGCCCGAGGCTGCCACTGCCCTCGGCGCTGGCCTCGACGTTGATCTGACGCGCCTCGACCGTCGAGATGATGCAATAGACCTCGTCTTCTTCCAGCAACGCCTTGAGGAAGTTGCCGGCATTGCCGGCCACCGAGGCCGCGGACAGGAACTGATCGAGGTCGCTGATCTCGACCGCACGCTCGGTAACCTCGCCAAATTCGAACGACACCTTTTTCGCCTGCTTGTAAGCGGCCTTGATCCCAAGCGTCGAGCCGGCGAGCGCGCCGATCACCTTGCCGAGGATGTCGAGGCCGATGGACACGTCGATGTTGCGGGCCTGCGCCCCGCTGAGATTGACGGCATTGAACGGCTTCGGAACCGGAAGCGGCGCGGCGCCGGCCTGGAAGGTGCCTGAAAGCGGCCCGATCGGGGTCAGCCTGCCGCCGCTCTTGGAGAGCATCTGCAGGGGTTGGATGCTGGCCCGAGGCACGGCGATGGTGCCGTAGCCGTGCGGATTCATGAAATTCTTCGGGTCGTTGCAGAAGAGATTGAGGATGGGCATTTGTTCCTCCCTGGCTGGACGTCGCGATGGCCATGCTCGCGCATGGTGCGCCGATTTCTCGTACGCCGCGGGACGGCCACGGCTCGGAATTCGAGGCACGTTCCCGGGTCTAACGACGGCGGGGAAGGCTGTTTGTGGGGTTTGCCACACGGTCACGCATTGTCTCGCGAGCCGATCCCGTTTCGGTGCGGACGCCCCTTGGCGCTCGTCGGCGGCGAGGCTCCGC
>JBEVDE010000423.1:0-21321 GCA_040514175.1 Allosphingosinicella sp.
CGGTGAGCATTGCGCCGGTCGCCAGCACCCGCTCGTTCAGCCGGCCGTCCGAGATCGTCCAGCGGTCGACGCGACCGCCGGCGGTGAGGGTCACCGCCTCGGACGTCCACGCCGCCTCGGCGAAGCCGCCCACGGTTTCGCTCCGGCCGCCCGCCACCCGGCCCCGCGTGCCGGCGCCGGCGACGAAGGCGAAAAGCTCGCGGGTTTCGCCCCGGGTCAGGCGCCAGTCGCCGCCGATCCGAAGCTCGATCCGCGAGGCGATCTCGGGCCGGGCCTCCACGCGCGCGCCGAGGCCGGTCGCCGGGACGCTAAATTGCTCCGAGCTGCGGCTCGCCGCCGTGCGCGCCGCATTCACGCTCGCGAAGCTGTTGTAGAAATCCCGGGTCTGGACGTAGCCCAGCGCGCTCCACCTTCGCCCGACGAAGCGAAGCGACGCGTCGGCGCCGCGGGTCCGGATGGCGGAGAAAGCCGTCCCCCGCTCGCGCTCGTCGGCAAAGGCGAGAGCGCTCGCCTGAAGCTCAGCGCCGCCGGGAAGCGGCGCCACGCCGCGCACCGCGACGCTCATCTGCTCATAGGGAGAAGCCCGGTCGGCGGGGCCGCGCTGCTCTCGGACGATCGGGATGAACCCGTCCCCGCGCGCCCAGGCGGCCGACGCGGCGAGGAAGCCGTCGCCGAGCGGCACGCCGAGGCCGGCGAAGGCGTCGAAGCCGTCGCGGCTTCCGTAGGCCAGGCGGCCCCGAGGGCCGCGAAGCTCGGCGGGAGTGGCGCTTGCGAGCTCGATCGTCCCGGCAAGAGCCCCCGGCCCCTGCACGCCGCTGCCGCCGCCGCGGGTCACCCGCGCCTCGCCGAGCCGCTCGGGAGAATAAGCCGGCCAGCTCACCCAGCCGCCGAACGGATCGGTCTGGGGCACGCCGTCGAGCAGGAGCAGGACCCGGCTCGACGCATTGCCGCCCAGCGCCCGCAGGGTCGCGCCCTGGCTGGTCGGGTTGGCGGAGCGGGCGTCGGAGCGCCGGAAGAGCTGGAAGCCGGGGACGTCGCGGAGCGCCTCCTCGAGCCGGCCCGAGGCGGAGCCGGCGAGGCGGTCGCGGTCGATGACGAGGGTGGAGAACACCTCCTCCCCGGCGGCGGCGCCGAGACCGCGGCCGGTGACGACGATGTCGGGCGTCGCCGCGGGCGCGGCGGCGAGCAGGAGCGGGACGAGAAACGGCACGAGCCCGCTCTACCCCTCCACGTCATTCCCGCGAAAGCGGGAATCCATGGGAAGGCGGAACGGGCTCGGCAGGACCTGCAATTCCTCCCCCGGATTTCCGGGGGAGGGGGACCGCGCGAAGCGCGGTGGAGGGGTCCTTCGAAAGTCAGAAAGGCCCCTCCACCAGGCTTCGCCTGGTCCCCCTCCCCTGCAAAGGCAGGGGAGGATTTTAGGAATTACCTCGACGCGTAGCGCCTGCGGCCACCGCTTCGGCTTTCGCCCTGCGGGCGGGCCGGCCGGGCGCTGAAGCGCTTGGACGGACGGCCGCGCGAGTGGCGATCCTCGCGCTCGGGACGCTCGACGATCTGGATCGGCGAACTGGCCCGGGCCGCCTTGATCCGGGCCGCCTCGGCGTTGAAGCCTTCGGGCAGCGGCACCGGGGTCAGCACCTGCTTGGTGAGGCGCTCGATGCCCTTGAGATAGGGCCGCTCGTCCTCGGCGCAGTAGGCGACGGCGACGCCCGCCGCTCCGGCGCGCGCGGTTCGGCCGATGCGGTGGACATATTGCTCGGAGACGTTGGGCAGATCGAAGTTGATGACGTGGCTGACGCCCGAGACGTCGATGCCGCGCGCGGCGATGTCGGTCGCGATCAGGATCTTGACCTTGCCGTCCTTGAACTCGGCCAGGGCCCGCTCGCGCTGCGGCTGGCTCTTGTTGCCGTGGATGGCGTTGGCGGGAATGCCGGTCTGGGCGAGCTGCTTCACGATCCGGTCCGCGCCGTGCTTGGTGCGGCTGAAGATCAGCACCCGGTCCATCGAGCCCTTGGCGCCGAAGCCGACGCGCAGCATCATGGTCAGGAGCGCCGGCTTCTCGGCCTGGTTGACGAAGGTGACATATTGCTCGACGCGCTCGACCGTCGACGCCACGGGCGTCACCGCCACCTGGGCCGGATCGGTCAGGAAGCGGTCGGCGAGGTCGCGGATCGCCTTGGGCATGGTCGCCGAGAAGAACAGGCTCTGCCGCTTTTCGGGCAGGAAGCGGACGATCTTCTTGAGGTCGTGGATGAAGCCGAGGTCGAGCATCTGGTCGGCCTCGTCGAGGACGAGGATCTCGACCTGCCTGAGGTCCAGCCAGCGCTGCTCGACGAGGTCGAGAAGCCGGCCCGGCGTGGCGACGAGGACGTCGACTCCGCGCGACAGATCCTGCCTGTTCTTGTTGATCGAGGTGCCGCCGAAGACGGTGGCGACGCTGATGTGGCTGAAGCGGCCGTAGGCGCGGGCGCTCTCGGCGATCTGCGAGGCGAGCTCGCGGGTCGGGGCGAGCACCAGCATTCGGCAGGCGCCGCGCTGCGGGCGCTTGGCGCTCGCGATCAGCCGGTCGATCGACGGAAGCATGAAGGCGGCGGTCTTGCCGGTGCCGGTCTGGGCGATGCCGAGCAGATCCTTGCCCTTCAGGAGGATCGGGATCGCCTGCTCCTGGATCGGAGTCGAGGTGGAATATTCCTTCAGGGCAAGCGCCTGGAGGACGGGCTGCGACAGCCCGAGATTTTCAAAAGACATGGTAACTCACTGTATTGAGCGGCGCCCCCGCGCAGCCGAAATGGCGCGCGGAAACGCGGCGGGTTCTGGTGACCCGCGTGAAAAGGGAAACCTTGGTAGCGACGAAACGGAGCCGGCCCTGACGGGGCGTTCACGCTGCAATGACGTTTCGCTGAGGGGCATATGGGGGAGAAAGGTTGAGAAATCAACTCACCTTCCTCCGATCGTCATCCCGGACTTGATCCGGGATCCATGAACACGGCCGCGTGAAACCTCGAACGGCATTGTTCATGGATCCCGGCCTTCGCCGGGATGACGGGGCTTAGCCCGCGTGCACCCGCGCCAGCAGCCGGTCGATCCCGGCCACCGCCTCCGGCTCCTCGAGCGTCGGCGCGTGGCCCACGTTGGGCACCGTCGCGGCCTCCATCGCCGGATTTTCCGCCAGCATCCGCTCCACCGTGGCCCGGCTGAGCAGGTCCGAAATCTCGCCGTGCACGACCAGCGAGGGCACGCCCTTCAGCGCCGCGAAGGCGGTCCACAGGTCGAAGCCGGTGTCGCCGCCCGGCTGGCGGAAGGGCTCGGCGATGCGCATGTCGTAATCGAAGACGATCCGGCCGCTCTGGGACAGCTTGCACAGCCGCTTGGCGTAGACCAGCCAGCGGCCGATATCCCAATCCGGATAACGGTCCTTCTGCATTTCGCCAATCGCGCGGGCGGCGTGGAGCCAGGTCGGCCAGCTGTGCGAGCGGCCGACATAGGAGCGGATATGCTCGAGCCCTTTCGGCTCGAGCTCGGGCCCGATGTCGTTGAGCAGCGCGCCCGCGATCCGGCTCTTGTCGGCCAGCGCCAGGAGCATCGTGATCAGCCCGCCGAGCGAGGTTCCGAACAGGACGAAGCGCTTCAGCGCCAGGGCGGCGATCAGCGCCTCCACATCCTGCCAGTAGGTCGGCGGGACGTAGCTCATCGCGTCCCTGGCATGGTCGCTCTGGCCGCGGCCGCGAAGCTCGACGCAGATCAGCCGCCATTCGCCCCTGAGACGTTCGGCAACCCCTTCGAAGTCGCGCGCGTTACGGGTCAGTCCGGCTATGCACAGGATGGGCGGACGGGCTGCGCTCCCGGCATAATCGCGGTAATGGAGCCGGAGCCCGTCGCTCGACGTCCACCAGCCATCGGACCAATCCGCCATGCGCCTCCCCTATTTGCCCGCTCGTCCTATCCCCTGATGGAGCGACTTCCGCAAGCCGCGAGCTATCGCGCCGATCCCGCCATCCTCGAGCTCGGCGACTCCTTTTACGATCCGGTGGAGGCGGCGGATTTCCCGCAGGCCCACCTGCGCTTCCGAAACGCGCGATGGGCCTCGGCGGTCGGGCTGGCCGGACTCGACGACGCCGAATGGATCCGGCATTTCGGCCGCTTCGAGCCGCTGCCGGACAATCTCGCCCGGCCGCTGGCGCTGCGCTATCACGGCCACCAGTTCCGGGTGTACAATCCCGACATAGGCGACGGCCGCGGCTTCCTCTTCGCCCAGCTCAGGGACGCTGGAGGCCGGCTGCTCGATCTCGGCACGAAGGGCTCCGGCCAGACCCCCTACAGCCGCTTCGGCGACGGCCGGCTGACGCTCAAGGGCGGCGTTCGCGAGGTGCTTGCGACCGAGATGCTCGAGGCGCTCGGGGTCGAGACCTCGAAGAGCTTCTCGCTGATCGAGACCGGCGAGGCGCTGGAGCGGAGCGACGAGCCCTCGCCGGCCCGCTCCGCCGTCCTCGTCCGGCTCCAGCACAGCCACATCCGCATCGGCACCTTCCAGCGCCTGGCCTATTTCCAGGAGACGCAGAATTTGACGAAGCTCACCGAATATTGCCTGCGCCATTATTATCGCGAGGAAGGCGGCGAGGACGGCCCCGCCCGCCTCCTCGCCCAGGTGGCGCGGGCGGCGGCCGGGCTCGCCGCGTCCTACATCGCCGCCGGATTCGTCCACGGCGTTCTCAACAGCGACAATATCGCGGTCACCGCGCAGAGCTTCGACTACGGCCCGTGGCGGTTCACGCCTTATTGGGACGGCCATTTCACCGCCGCCTATTTCGACCATGCCGGTCTCTACGCATTCGGCCGCCAGCCCGAGGCGATCCACTGGGACGTGCTCCAGCTCGCCGCCTCTCTCCGGGCGATCGCCGAAGCCGATGTCCTGAACCCGTCGCTCGACGCCTTTCCGGGCGAGTTCCAGCGGCGGCTGGTCGCGGCGATCTTCGCCCGCCTCGGCCTCCGGCCGGCCGGCCCGGAGCGGGACTCCGCACTGCTCGTCGCGCTCGAGACGGCGCTCGCGGCGAAGACGGTGACCCTCGACCGTTTCTTCTTCGACTGGCGCGGCGGCCGAAGGCGCGGCGATTCGCCCGCCGGCGAAGTGTACGAAAGTGACGCTTTCGCCGGTTTTCGACAGTCCGTCCCGGGCTTCGACGCCGTCGAGGGCGCGCTCGACCATGATTACTGGTCGGACGGAGCGCCCTGCTCGATGCACATCGACGAGGTCGAGTCGATCTGGAGCCGCATCGACGAGGCGGACGACTGGGGCCCCTTCCACGCGAAGATCGAAGCGATAAGGCGAATGGGCGAGGCGATGGCGGGCGCTTGACCGCCACCGCCAAAAATGGTGGGTCAGCCGCCATGGCGACCTTGAGCTCGATCGAACCGGCCACCGGCGCAATTCTGTGGACGGGCGAAGCGGGCGACGCCGACGCCGAGGTCGCCCGGGCCCGCTCGGCCTGGGCGAGCTGGGCGGCGAAGCCGCTCGCGGTGCGGATCGAGACTCTGCGCCGATTCGCCAATGTGGTTCGCGGCAGGAAGGACGCGCTCGCCGATCTCATCGCCCGCGAGACCGGCAAGCCGCTCTGGGAGACGGCGACCGAGGTCGACGCGGTGGTCGGCAAGGTCGACATCTCGGTCTCGGCTTATTCGGAGCGGACCTCGCAGCGCCGGCTCGAAGGCGCGCTCGGCGCGCGCGTCGCCGTCCGGCACAAGCCGCACGGCGTGCTGGCCGTGCTCGGCCCGTACAATTTCCCGGCCCATTTGCCGAACGGCCACATCGTCCCGGCCCTGCTCGCCGGCAATGCGGTCGTGTTCAAGCCCTCGGAGAAGACGCCCGCGGTGGGCGAGATGCTCGTCCAGCTCTATCATGAGGCGGGCGTGCCCGAGGACGTCGTGCGCTGCGTCCAGGGCGGAATCGAGGCCGGCAAGGCGCTTGCGGCGAGCCCGGGGATCGACGGCCTGCTGTTCACCGGCTCCGCCCGCGCCGGTCTCGCCCTTCACCGCCAGTTCGCCGACTCGCCGCACAAGATCCTCGCGCTCGAGATGGGCGGCAACAACCCGCTCGTCGTCTGGGACGCCAAGGACGTCCCCGCCGCCGCCGTCATCGCCGTCCAGTCGGCCTTCATGAGCTCCGGCCAGCGCTGCACCGGCGCCCGGCGGCTGATCGTCCAGGACGGGCAGCACGAGCCCCTGCTCGCCGAGATCGTCAAGCTCGCCGAGCGGCTGATCGTCGACCATCCCCACGCCACGCCCGCCCCGTTCATGGGCCCGGTGATCGACAATCAGGCCGCCGACCAGCTCCAGGAGGCCTTCCTCGACCTGATGATCAAGGGCGGCCGGGCGATCAAGCGGCTCGACCGGCCGGTTTCGGACAAGCCGTTCCTGACGCCGGCGATCATCGACGTCACCGACGTCGCCGAGCGGCCCGACGCGGAGCTGTTCGGGCCCGTGCTCCAGGTGATCCGGGTCGCCGATTTCGACGCCGCGCTCGCCGAGGCCAACGCCACCCGCTACGGCCTCGCCGCCTCGCTGGTCGGCGGCAGCCCCGAGCTTTACGACCGCTTCTGGGCCAATATCCGGGCCGGCGTGATCAACTGGAACAAGCCGACCAACGGCGCGCCGAGCAACGCGCCCTTCGGCGGCCTCGGCCTGTCGGGCAACCACCGGCCGAGCGCCTTCTACGCCGCCGATTATTGCGCATATCCGGTCACCAGCTCCGAAGCCGAGGCGGCGCGGGCGAGCCTCGGCGTTGGCCTCAGGGACCCGTTCGCGGCGAACAACCTGGCGAGCTGACCGTCTCTCCAACGGAGAGGAAAACGGATGGCAATCTAGAAAACTTTCCGAAAGCTGAAGCTCACGGAGCGGCCGAGAGGCTCGAGGAAGGTCGGCTGATAGCTGAGCGGAGTCGATCCCGCTTCGTCCTCGACTTGCGGGCGGCTGTTCAACAGATTGTTGATTCCGACGCTGACCCTGCTTCCCTTGAGCCAGGCGGGAGCCTTGGCGCCCCCGAAGCGGTCGGCCAGGTTCGCGAACAGGTTGATGTTCACGGTCGAATAAGCGGAGAAGCTCAAGTCCGCGGCGGCGCCGCCCGAGCCCGCCGGCAGGCCGCGCACCTTGGTCCCGCTCTGCCAGTCGACCGTGACGCGCGCGCCGAGACCGCTCTTGAAGACGCCGGCCTCCAATTCGAGCTCGTGACGGGGCCTGCCGCCGCGGCCGCCGGTCGCCGATCCGTTCAACAGGTCGAGCACGGGCACGCCTTCGCGAACGAGGATCTCATCCTTCCAATGCCAGGTGTGGTAGAGACTGAAGATCAACCGGCTCGTCAGATTCTCGACGCGCCGAGACGGCCCGCTTCCAGGCTGGGGCCTGACGATCCTCGCCCCGGGTGGAAGCGCCCCCTTCAGATTGCGCTCTCCTCCTCCTATGAAGCGAACGTTCTCCATTCCCGGAGGCGTCGCCCCCAGCGTTCGCGTGAAATTGAAACCCGAGCGCAGCTGCTCCTGGTCGGACCGCCTGAAATTGAGCGGCCTGCTGTCGATCCGAAGGAGCCGGCCGTCGACGTCGCGCGTGAACCGCTCCGGAAACGCGGCCTCGATCTCCGGCGTCGCGATTGGAAAGGCCGCGATCGGATCGTCGATCCGGGTATTGATATATTCGAAAACGAGGTTGAAGTCGGCTTTCGGGAACGGCCTGGCGTTGAGCCCGAGCCTGACGACCCGGCGGTCGTCCGGACGGAGGCCCGGGTTGCCGCCGAAGACCCGCGTGATGTCGGTTACCTCGCGCCGGGTGAAATCGTAGGTGCGGACATTGGGCGTGACGACGAGCGGCCCTCCGAGCTGCTCGACCGTGGGAGCGCCGTCTTCGTCCGTGACGGACGCGACGAAGTTGATCTGCTTGATCGGCGACCAGTTCAGGCCGTAGCCGAACGTCCGAAGCGTGCCGAGATCGGAAAGCTCCTCGATCTCGAAATTCGCGTTCGCCGAGAGATCGCCGAGCCGATCCGATATTTTCCTGCGCCGGCTGGCGATGGGCAGGTCGAAATTGGCTTGTATCGTGCCCCTGTCGCGAGAAAGCTCCGCTCTCTGCTCCACCCCGCCGCGCAACGATCGGCTGCTGAAGTCGCGCATCTCGATGCCGCCGCGCAGGCTCATCGACAGCGGGCCGGACGGCAGGGTCAGCAGCGCGCCGCTCAAAAGCAGCTCGGCGTCGGCGAGGGAATTCACCGATCGCGCCTCGTCCCTAATCCCGGGGACGCCGTTGGTATCGGTGAAGGTCTCGGTCCTGATGCGGTCGTAATTACCGGTGAAGGACCATAGCCACTTGCCGGCCTTGCCATCGAGCGCGGTTCCCAGATGGATGGTGCTCGTATCCGTGTCCCGTTTCAGCGCACCCGTCGGGCCGGGTCCCAGGAGGCTCTCGTTCTTGTTCGATTCGAAGCGGCCGTTCAGAGTCGACGCCACATCGCCCAGCACATTGCCGCTCACCGTGCCGCTGAGCACGAGGCGCTCGGTCGCCGGCAGCAAGGTCCGGAACCGGGCGAGGTCCGGCGCTCCCGGAGCCTGCCGCACCGTCCGCTCGCTTTCCAGCAAGGATCCCGACCGAGCGTGCTCCGCGTCGAAGTTGAACCGCGTGTCGCCCCTTATAGCCAGATAATTGGCGTCGATGCGCGCCGTGTCGCGTCCGCCTTCCGTCGGCACGGCATAGGTGAGCTGGCCGACCCGCGAGCTGTACCTCTCGAGGGTCACCACGTTCACCACTTTCTGGTCCGCGCGATAGCCGTATTTGAGCGACAGTTCCTCGGGAAATATCTCCATCCGCTCGATCGCTTCGGTCGGAAACTTGGCGATCTCGGCGAAGCCGGACACGCGCTTCCCATTGAGCAGAACGACCGGATCGCCATCTTCCCGTCCCCGGTCGCTGCTCACCTGCGGCCCCAGGGTCTGGATGAGCTCCCCTATGTCGTTCGCGCCATAGGCCCTGATGTCGATCGGATTGAGAACCCGCTCCGGCGGAATGTCGCCGATCACCGATCCGCGCGGCCGCTGCCCGGTGACGAGGATGTCCCTGCCCCCGGGCCCTGTCGGCACGTCCGGGATCGCGGCCGGCGGCGGGTCTCGGGTCACCGGCGGAGGGTCGTTCCTGAGCTGCTCCTCGAGCTGCCGCTGAAGCTCCGGCGGGAGGGGTTTGCCATCGACGCCTTCGAAGTCGATCTCCGGCGGCGCCTCGGCGCCGGCAGGCTCGGTGGGTGCGGGAGCCGTCGCGGCCGGAGCCTGACCGGGACTCTCCTGAACGGACGAAGGCCGGGCCGGCGCGGCAGGCTCCACCTTCTCCTGCGCCTGCAGGACGGTCGAGGCCGACCCCGCCAGAAGCGCGGCGATCAACCCTCCCCTCAGTCTCGACCCGAGCACTATCGACTTGCGGCGGCCTGCCGGATCGAGACCCTCTCCGGTCCTTCCGGGAGAAGAGGGCCCCTCCTCTCCCACGGAAAGCGGGAGAGGGAATGATGAAAGCGCGACGGGTGAATACAGCCCGACCCCGGGCCCCGGTCGCGCGAGACTCTTCGAGCGACCGCTCGTCGCCCGGCAGCGGCTCATCGATCCTGACCGGTCGCGCGTTCGGCCCCGGCGGCGGCGAGGGACGTCGCAACGCCCTCGCCTTTCGCTTCGGCGGCCCCATAACGCTTGTCCGACGCGATCCAGGCGAGGAACTCGGCGTTCAGCGCTCCGAGGTCGCCCTTCCGGCCTCCCTGGCCGCTTCGATCGAGGATCCATCGATCGAGCGGCTCGCCCGCGCGAAAGGCGGCCGCAAGCTCGGCGACGATCGAGGGCGACTTCGTCCGGTCGACCAGGAAGTCGTAAAAGGCACGGCACATCACGTAGAACCGCGGTGTATCCTCGGTGGACGCAAGTCGGATCCGGACCGCCCGCCCGGAAGCGTCCGGCGGCGGTCTGGAGGCGAATTCGGGATGGGTCATCGTCAGAAACCGGCCCAGAGGAATAAGCGTCGCTTCCCGGGCGTAGCGCGCCGCGAGGAAACGCCGGCTTTCCGTCTGTACGGGCGATTCAAAGGCGACGGCGGCCATCTCGTCCAGCCAGTCGGGAGCGTCGCCGCCATATTGGTCGTTCATCGAGCTTGGGGCGAGATAGCGGATGAAAAGGTCATGCCCGATCTCGTGACGGAGCACGTGACTCGACGAGACCGGCTTCCGGTCCCCGGCCTTGCTGCTGAACATCCAGGTATAGACGGGCTTGCCGTCGGCCCCCAGATTGACCCACTGGGCGCTCTTGCCGTCCAGATCGGTAATGCCGAAGCGCACGTCCGGCAGCGCCAGGACATTGCGCGCCGCGGCCTGTGCGGCCTGGCCTTCCTCGATCGCGGTTTTGGTATCGGCCGCACTCACTTCCACATATCCGAAAGTCGTTTCCGTCCTCGCTACCCCGGTCGGACCGACGGCGAGTCCCGGAGACGTCAGGGAGACCAGGACTGCCGGGACGATCGCCTTGCGCGAGAGAAACACCCGTTCACGACCTCCGCGTCGCCGAGAAGGGCAAATTCCGGTTGAACACGTTGACGTCGCCGGCCAGGCTCTTGCCGGTCGCATCGACCTTCAAATTGAAGGTCACCGGGGGTTTGGCATCGATGCCGAACCGGACGGTGCGCCCCGAAACCACCAGCGACTGCATGGGCTGCCACTTCTTCTCCCGCGCCGACATATATCGTCCGGACCAAGTGCTGCCTGCCCGCTTGAATTCGAAGGTCCATTCCGTCTGCACGAACGATCCGGCCCACGTGCCGGCTACGTCGCCCGCCACCTTGCCCTGCGCGGCGACGGAAGACGCCGGCCCCGCCACTGCTGAGCAGACCGCCAGGCACGCCATCGCCGCGACTGTGACAGTTGATCGCCTAAACATGCAAATCCTCCTGATACGCTAGTAAGCTACTATCGGATGCCGATAGATTATATGATTTGTCCGCAGAACAAGCGGTCGACACGGAGGCCCGTCGACTAGGTCTCCGTGTCGATTCACTCGACGACTAGATCGACTTAATACCAACCGTCGCCGAGGTCTTCCACGTAGAACACGTCATAGGTGACCCCGTCCCTCGTCGTGAACGAGCCAACATATTCGACATAAGACTGTTGCGCAGCAACCGGCGCCGGTGCTGCGACAGCCGTCGAAAGCGGCATGACGGCGGAAAACAAAAGAGTTGCGGCAAGTGCGATGCTCTTCATGGTTCTTCTCCCCTGCCGATACTTGCCGACGCAAGATGCGTGAGCAATCCGGCCGAGTCACAGTTCATCTTCAAACAGAAAAACAGTCAAATACAATAACAACCGAAGCGGTTATATGTCGACACCGTAACAAAAGGGCTCCCTTAAGCAGAAGCGACACGAAGTGCCGAGGCTTCCTCGCCGGCCGTCGCTGGAGGAAGAGGCGAAGCCCGCGGAGCCACAATCGAGCTCCAGTCCCGCAAAAGGCTCGACTTGCACCCGTCGCTCGGACCCCGTGCCGACGAGGCCTAAGCTCTAATGACGAAACATCAAGGCCGCAAGCGGGCTAAGTCCATGATTCTACGGCATATCCGAAGACTGATTACTCCAAATTCGAAGAGCCTGTGGAGCGGGGCTCAGTCCACCAGCCTTTCCGTCGCATAGACATATTCCATCGCCAGCCGCCGGGCCGTCTCCGGCAGATTGGCGGCGGCGGCGTGGCCGCCCTCCATATTCTCGTAATAATAATAAGGCTGGCCCAATTCGGCGAGGCTGGCCGCGGCCTTGCGGCCGTGGACGGGGGTGACGCGGTCGTCGGCGGTCGAGCTGTGGATGAAGGGCATCGGATATTTCACGCCCCGGGCCAGCTTCTGATAGGGCGAATAAGCCTCCAGCCAGACGCGCTGCTCGGGCTTGCGCGGGTCGCCATATTCGCTGATCCACGAGGCGCCCGCGCCGATCAGATGGTAGCGCAGCATGTCGAACAGTGGGACCTGGACGATCGCCGCGTTGAACAGCTCCGGCCGCTGGGTGATGGCGGTGCCGACGAGGAGGCCGCCCTGGCTCCCGCCGATCACTCCGAGCCGGCGCGGCGAGGTGATTTTGCGGCGGATGAGATCCTCGGCCACCGCGATATAATCGTCCCAGGTCCTGTGCTTGTTCGCGCCCTGGGCGTCCTGGTGCCATTGCGGACCGAACTCGCCGCCGCCGCGCAGGTTGGCGACGACATAGGCGTTGCCCGCCTCGAGCCAGAGCCGGCCCATCGTCCCGGAATAATTGGGGACCTGGGAGCTCTGGAATCCGCCATAGCCGGTGAGCAGGGTCGGGGTCGCGCCGTCGGCCTTCATCGCCTTGGGCCGGATCAGGAAATAGGGGATTTTGGTGCCGTCGCGCGAGGTCGCCTCGAGCTGCTCGACGACGTGGCGCGAGGCGTCGAACCTCGGCGGGGTGGTCTTGAGGGTCTCGAGCTTGCCCGTCGCGGCGTCGTACCACCACAAGGTGTTCGGGGTCAGATAGTCGGTGACCGTGAACATCGCCTGGTCGGACGTGTCCGAAGCGGTCACGATGCCGATGGTCGCGTTGCGGGGCAAGGCGACCTCGCTCGAGCGCCATTGGCCGCCGGCATAATCGTAGGCGAAGGCCCGGCCCCGGACATTGTCGAGCAGGTTGACCAGCAGCCTCCCCTTCGTCGTCGCGATTCCGCTCAATGTCTGGCGCGGGCCCGGCGCGAAGACGAGGGTCGGCCTGGCGGCCAGCGGATCCCGCTTCCATTCCCCTAGATCGTAGGAGATGAGGGAATCGGTCGCGAAGCGGGCGCCGCCCGGCGCCTGCCAGGCCTCGCTCAGCTGGACGAGGAGCCGGCCGTCGACGATTCCGGCGAGGTTCGCCCGCTCGGGCAGGTTGAGCGGGACGTTGCCGCTCGGCCGGAGCAGGGTGAAGCGAATCTCCCGGGCGCCGACGCTGCGATAGCCGATCAGCCCGTGCGAGCGGCCGGCGCTGTCCCGGAGCACGAACGCGCCGGCGCCGACGTCGCTCTTCTCGCCGCGATAGATTTCGACGGCCTGGTCGAGGGTCTGGCCGCGGCGGAGGCGCTTGACGACGAAGGCGTAGCCCGATTCGGTCATCGTTCCCGGCCCCCAGTCGCGGGCGACGATGATCGAATCGCGATCCTCCCATTCGCCGTCCTGCTTGCCTTCGGACAGCGAGAAGCCGCCGTCGACGAAGCGGCGCGTGGCGGTGTCGAATTCGCGGATGACGGTGGCATCGCCGCCGCCGTCGGAGAGATTGACGAGGCAGCGGTTCATCGCCGGGGGAAGGCATTGCATGCCTTTGTAGACCCAGGACTTGCCGTCCGCCTTGGCGAGCGCGTCGATGTCGAGAACCGGCTCCCAGGCGGGCTCGGCGGCCCGGTAGCTGGCCAGGGTCGTCCGCCGAAGCAGGCCGCGAACGTTGGTCTGGTCCTGCCAGAAATTGTAGAGCCCGTCGGGCCTGATCTGGACGAAGGGGATCCTGTCCTTGGCCTGGAGCACCTCGAGCGCCCGGTCGTACATGCCTTGATAGCGCCGGTCCGACTGGAACGCCTTGAGGGTCTTTTCGCTCTCGGCCTTCGCCCAGCCCAGCGCCTTCTCGCCGCGGACCTCCTCGAGCCATTCGTGCGGATCGGCCGTTCCCGAGCCCTGTGCCATCGCGGTCCCAGCCGTTATCAACATCGCCGCCGTCATTGCCCTGAAAATTAAGGTCATTCGAGTCTCCGAGCGCAGTTCGCCCGGCAGGCTAGTCGTCGCGGGAAGCGGGAACAATGGACCGATCTTGCTAGATCGCTTTCTTAAATCCTCCCCGAGATTTCTCGGGGAGGGGGACCAGGCGAAGCCTGGTGGAGGGGCTCTTCAGACTCGGAAAAGACCCCTCCACCGCGCTTCGCGCGGTCCCCCTCCTCCGCAAAAGCGGGGAGGATTTCAGGAAGACGCCCCCTACCCCCGCGCCTCCGGCAGATAGCCTTCGTCGACATAGTCGGAGAATTTGGTGATCTTCGCCTCGAACTTCATCTTCACCTTGCCGGTGGAGCCGTGGCGCTGCTTGG
This sequence comes from Allosphingosinicella sp., assembly GCA_040514175.1. GTDB lineage: Bacteria > Pseudomonadota > Alphaproteobacteria > Sphingomonadales > Sphingomonadaceae > Allosphingosinicella. The sequence continues at coordinate 14,100 of JBEVDE010000423.1, forward strand.
CGACGATCAGCTCGGCGAGACCGTAGGCGCGGTTCATCTCCTCCTGCCAGGCCGGGAAGTCGGCATGGTCGTCGGCGGGCTGCTTGTTGGCGAGATAATATTCCTCGCGATAGACGAACCAGACCATGTCGGCGTCCTGCTCGATCGAGCCGGATTCGCGAAGGTCGGAGAGCTGCGGCCTCTTGTCCTCGCGCTGCTCGACGGCGCGGCTGAGCTGGGAGAGGGCGATGACCGGGACGCTGAGCTCCTTGGCGAGGGTCTTCAAGCCCCGGCTGATTTCCGAAATCTCGTTGACCCTGTTCTCGTGGCCGCCCTTGCCCGTGCCCTGGAGGAGCTGGAGATAGTCGACGACGACGAGGCCGATGCCGCGCTGGCGCTTCAGCCGCCGGGCGCGGGTGCGAAGCGCGGCGATGGTCAGGCCGGGCGTGTCGTCGATGTAGAGCGGAAGGCTCTCGAGGTCGGCGGCGGCGCGGGCGAGGTTGCGGAAATCCTGCTGGCTGATCTTGCCCATGCGCAGATTTTCGGAGCTGATCCCGGACTGCTCGGCGAGGATTCGGGTGGCGAGCTGGTCGGCCGACATCTCGAGGCTGAAGAAGGCGACTCCGGCGCCGGCCGATTTCTCCGGAGCGATGCCGTCCTCGGCCGTGTCGCGGATGAAGCGGCGGGCGGTGTTGAAGGCGATGTTGGTGGCGAGCGCGGTCTTGCCCATGCCCGGGCGCACGGCGACGATGACCAGATCCGAGCTGTGGAGGCCGCCGGTCTTGGCGTTGACCGTCTCGAAGCCGGTGGTGATGCCGGACAGGCCGCCGCCCGAATTGAGGGCCTTCTCGGCGATCTGGACGGCCATCCGGGTCGCCTCGGCGAAGCTCTTGACGCTGCCCTCGCCGCCGCCTTCCTCGGCGACCCGGTAGAGCGCCGCCTCGGCCGCCTCGATCTGGCCCTTGGGATCGACGTCCTCGCTGGTGTCGAGCGCCTGCTCGACCATCTCCCGGCCGACCCCGATCAGGGCGCGGAGCAAGGCGAGCTCGTAAATCTGCTCGGCGAAGTCGCGGGCGCCGATGATCGCTGCGCCGCTTCCGGTCAATTGGGCGAGATAGGAAGGGCCGCCGAGCTCCTTCATCTCCTCGTCCGCCTCGAACAGCGGCCGCAGGGTGACCGGCGAGGCGATCATGTTGCGGTCGACGAGCTTCAGGATCTGCTCGTAGATGCGGGCGTGGAGCGGCTCGTGGAAATGGTCGGGCCGGAGCTTGATCTGGATGTCCTCGGCGAGCCTGTTGTCGATCATCAGGGCGCCGAGCAGCGCCGCCTCCGCCTCCACATTCTGGGGCAGAGCGGACGATTCGGGCTCCGGCGCGCCGGGAAGACGAAGGACATTTTCAACCATGGGGCCCTTGTACGCCGAGATGGGCTTTACGTGTAGTCTTGCGCGAATGAGGCAGTGGGTCGAACTGTGGAGTGTCACGGTAAACCATTGCGAACATGTGGTTTTTCCGTGTTCGGTGTTTACCTGGCACGTTTTCAAAAAACCGCCGCTCCAAGTGACGCGGCGTTGCAAGGCTGTAGAAGTCGTGCGAGAAAGATCGTGCGGATTAGGAGGACGAAACGTCCATAGCCCCGTTGGAAGGGGCCGGGATCTCAGGCAGAGAGCCGCCCTCCTAATCCGCGCCTTCCGCTCGTTGGACCGAGTTTCCGGCATCCGTATCTCAACGGACAAGCTAATTATGAGCGCGACGGCGAAGGGGCGCTACCCGAAATCCTGAGTTATCCCCAGGACGCTTTACAAATCGAGCGGGTAAGGAATGTCCTCGGCAGCCAAAATCCTCCCTCGGATTTCCGGGGGAGGGGGACCATGCGAAGCATGGGGGAGGGGTTCTTCGGGCTCAGAAAGAACCCCTCCACCATGCTTCGCATGGTCCCCCTCCCCGGCAAATGCCGGGGAGGAATTAGTTTTCCCAGCGTCCCCCTATCGCTACACGCCCTGCATGGCCGACCCGCGGATCATCGACATCGAGCTGGACGAGCGGACGATCCTTCGCCGGAGCGAGGATATCGAGCGCGAGCGCAAGGTCGCCATCTTCGACCTGCTCGAAGCGAACAGCTTCCAGCCGGCCGGCCATGAGGGGCCGTTCAGGATCCTGCTGAGGATCGAGGACAACAGCCTCGCCATCGACTTGCGCGACGAATCGGGCGCTCCGCTCGAGACGATCCGCCTCGGCCTGACCCGCTTCAAGCGGCCGGTGCGCGACTATTTCGCGATCTGCGACACCTATTTCAAAGCCGTCCGCTCCGATTCGCCCAGGGGGCTGGAGACGATCGACATGGCCCGCCGCGGCCTTCACAACGAGGCGGCCGAGCTGCTCCGGGAAAGCCTCGCCGGCAAGATCGAGATGGACTTCGACACCGCCCGGCGCCTGTTCACCCTGATCTGCGTGCTCCACATCAAATGACGAGCGCGCGGTGGGTGGCCCTGGCGGCTCTCCTCCTCGCAGCCTTTGCCCTGGCGGCCTGGGCCTATGCGCCCCACTGGCACCCGCCCGACCGCCGCTTCCCCGTCCAGGGCATCGACGTCTCCCATCACCAGGGCGCGATCGACTGGCGGCGGCTGCCGGCGCAGGGCGTCGACTTCGCCTACATCAAGGCGAGCGAGGGCGGCGACCATCGCGACCGCCGCTTCGCCGCCAATTGGTCGGGCGCCCGCCGCGCCGGGATCGCCCGCGGCGCCTATCATTTCTTCACCCTCTGCCGCCCGGGCGCGGCGCAGGCCGCCAATTTCATTGCGACGGTGCCCGTCGAGCGGGACGCTCTGCCGCCGGCGGTCGACCTGGAATATATGGGAAATTGCCGCCGTCCGGTGAGCCCGGCCCAATTCCACGCCGAGCTCGCCACCTACATCCAGGCGGTCGAAGCGCATTATCGCCGGCCCGTCCTCCTCTACCTGACGGCCGAGTTCGACCGCGCCTACCGGGTCAGCGCCCGGGTCGACCGCCCGCTCTGGCTTCGCGAGCTGATCCGCGAGCCCCGCTTCGGAGCGCGGCCGTGGTCGCTTTGGCAGGTTTCCAATTTCAGGCGGCTGCGCGGGATCGAAGGCCGGGTCGACTGGAACGTGCGGCGCCCGTGACCGGGCGGGCTTGCCTCCTCCCGTCTTTCTGGCGAAAGCCGGACTCCATGAAACGCACGGCGCCCCTCACTCCGCCCGGAGCTCGATGACCGACCGAGTCGCCCCATGGATCGCCGTCCTTGAAGAGCAGGCCCAGCCTTGCGCCGTCCTCTGCCACGCCGATCCGGATCGGCAGTCCGCCGGCCGCCTCGGCGGCTTGCCGGCGATCGCCGGCATCCATGATTGGCCGCGCGTCGACGGAAGGCCCCTCAGCTTCGTCGCCGAGATCGATCTCGCGGCCATCGGCGCCGTGTTCGACGCGGCCTGGCTCCCGCGGTCCGGTCGTCTCCATTTCTTCTACGACATGGTCGAATGGCCAGGCGGGATCGATCCGGCGGACCGTGGACATTGGGCGGTTCTGTTCACGCCCGCCGACAGCCTTGCCGGCATGGCCGGCCGCCCGCCCGATCTGCCCTCCGATCTTCTCTTCCCGACCGCGCCCCTGGCCGCGACCCGGGCCATTTCCTACCCGGAGCCGCTGCTTCTGGAGGAAAGGCTCGGTCGGCTAGGCGACCTTTCCGACTCGGAGTGGCAGCGCATCTACGACCATCGCTCGCGGGACGAGCGGCGTCCGCTGCACCAGATAGGCGGGCACCCGAGCCCGATCCAGGCTCCCGACCTCGGCTACGAATGCCAGCTTGCGTCCAACGGAGTCTATCTCGGTGGACCCGAAGGCTATGCGAGCCCGCAAGCCGCGGCGCTCGCCCCCGGCGCCGGAGACTGGCGCCTGCTGCTCCAGGTGGACAGCGACGAGCGCGCCGACATGATGTGGGGGGACGTCGGCATGCTCTATTTCATGATCCGCGAGCCCGACGCGATGGCACGGGACTTCTCCCGGACCTGGCTCATGATGCAATGTACGTGATATCCGTTCGCCGTAAGGGGTCGCCAAGATGATCATGTCCGACAAGTGGATCCGGACCCAGGCCCTGGAGCATGGCATGATCGAGCCGTTCGTCGACGGCCAGAAGCGCGACGGGACGATCAGCTACGGCCTGTCTAGCTACGGCTACGACGCCCGGGTCTCGGACGAGTTCAAATTGTTCACCAACGTCGACAACGCCATCGTCGACCCCAAGGACTTCAAGGCGAACAGCTTCGTCGACCGGCCGGGGGACGTCTGCATCATTCCGCCCAACAGCTTCGCTCTGGCGCGGACGGTGGAATATTTCCGGGTGCCGCGCGACGTGCTCGTCATCTGCCTCGGCAAGTCGACCTATGCGCGCTGCGGGATCATCGTCAACGTGACCCCGCTCGAGCCGGGCTGGGAAGGCCATGTCACGCTCGAATTCTCGAACACGACTCCGCTCCCGGCCAAGGTCTACGCCAACGAGGGCGCCTGCCAGTTCCTCTTCCTGCAGGGCAACGAGCCCTGCGAGACGAGCTACGCCGACCGCGCCGGCAAATATATGGGCCAGCGCGGAGTGACCCTGCCCAGGCTGTAGAGCCAGCCGTCATTCCGGCGGAAGCCGGAACCCATGAACACGGATCGGCGAGAGCTTTCCCAGACCGGTGTCCGTGGATCCCGGGTCAGGCCCGGGATGACGGCTGGGCGCGACGGCCCGCTTATTGCGACTGCTCCTGCTCGAACTTCTTCCAGCCGGCGCGGGTCAGGCAGAGCTTCTCGGCCTTCATGCGCGAGACGGTGTTGCGGAAGGTGCGGCAGATCTTCTTCGCGCCGCCGCTCCCGCCGCCGGCGTCGGCGGCGACGGCCTGCTGGTTCTGGTTCTGGCTCTTGGCCGCGACGGCCGGCGTTCCGGCGGCCATGGCGAGCGCGGCGGTCGCCGCCAAAATCATCTTGAAACTCATCCACTCTCTCCTCGTGTCTTCATCCCTTCCCCAAGAGTAAGCGGCGCCCGCCGCCCACCCTATAGGCGCGCGGGTCGTCGGCAGAAGCCGCGAGTCGGTTCGTCGAAAAAGCGCGGGAATCGGGCCGCGATCGAGCGGCTTTCTCCGGCCGCGGCGAGCGTCTAGGGTCCGCCTGCGTCGATCCGGAGGTCCATGAATGCCGGCAATCTGGTCCGCCGCCAAAGCCTGTTTCGCCGGCCTGGCTCTGGCCGCCGGCGCCCTTGCGCCGACGCCCGAGGCGGCGATGAGCCGGTTCGTCACCCTGAACAACGCTCGGGGCCTCGGCTCCGCGGAAGGAAAGGCGCTGCTCGCCGGCGAGCTCGACGGAGCCGACACGCCCGGGATGGGCGAGCTTGCGCCGGCCGACCGCCTCGTCCGGATCGGCGCGGACTCCGCGGTGGCCAGGATTCCCGCCACGGCCGGCGGCGCCCCGGATCTCTATTGGTTCCTGGCAAGGCGGGGAGACGGCTGGTCCCTGGTCGGCATGCGCACCCTGGCGCTGACCGGAATTGTCGCCGAGTCGCGCCGTCTGCTGCGAGCCCTTCCGACCCGGACCGCCGAGCAGGAAGCGGACCTGCGCAACGCCGAGCTGACGCTTGCGCCGGATCGCGAGCTGCTGGCCTGGGCCGCGGCGCATCGGGCGTTGCTCGCCCAGGTCCGCGCCGCTCCGGGGTCGGCGGAGGCCGATCGCGCCGTCAAGGCGGCCGGAGGCCATGACGCCCGGCGGGAAGGCGGGATCGTCTTCCTGTCGATCGGCGGGATCCTCGACAACGAGGTCGGCTTCCTTTTTCCACTCGCCGGGCCGCCGCCGATGATGGACGCCTCCGGCTACATCTGGATCGAGCCGGCCGTGGACGGCTGGTATCTGTTCAAGACGACCTGATCGGCGGCCCCAAGAAGAAAACGGGGACAGCATACATTTTTGCGCCGGCCGTGCCGCGACGGTCCCGAAAAACGGGGACAGCATATGTTTTTTGCGCCGGCGGCGACGAGCCTGGAGCGGCGCGCGGACGAAAATCTATGCTGTCCCCGTTTTTCCGTTTTTCCGGCGCTGTCCCCGTTTTTCCGAAAATGTATGCTGTCCCCGTTTTTCGGGACCCTCAGCGGCCGCGGTGGCGGATGTTCGAGGGGCGGCCCCGGCGGCCCCGGGGCCGCTTGCGGTCGTCCAGGCCGCGGCGGCCGTCGCTTCGGTCGCCGCGGCGGGGGCGGGCGGGGGCGCAGGAGGAGTCCGGAAGCTCGAACCTCAGCCCGCCGGAGACCGGATTGGCCTCGACCAGGCGGAGCTTCAGGCGCTGGCCGGGGCTGAAGCGCTCGCCGCTGTCGTCGCCCACCAGGCTCTGGCTCGCCTCCTCGTAGCGATAATAATCCGAGCCGATCGTGGAGACCGGGACGAGACCGTCGCCGCCCAGCCCCTCGACCGTCGCGAAGAATCCGAACGGCTGAACCCCGGTGATCCGGCAGTCGACGAGGTCGCCGACCCGCTCGGACAGATAAGCGGCGACATAGCGGTCGAGCGTCTCGCGCTCCGCCTCCATCGCCCGCCGCTCGAGCTGGGAGATGAGCTCGCCCGTCACCTCCATCGCCTCCGCCTCGGAATCGCCGAGCCCGCCGTCGCCGAGGCCCCAGGCGCGGACGAGGGCGCGGTGGACGACGAGATCGGCATAGCGGCGGATCGGGCTCGTGAAATGGGCGTAGGAACCGAGCGCGAGGCCGAAATGGCCCTTGTTGTCCGGCGAATAATAAGCCTGGGTCTGGGTGCGCAGGATCTGCTCCATCACCTGCGGCCGGAAGTCCGCCTCGCCGATCCGCTCGATCATGCGGTTGAACGTCTCGGGCTTCACCACCTGCCCAAGCGCGAACTCGACTCCGAACGACTTCAGATAAACCTTGAGCGCGACCAATTTCTCGCGGCTGGGCGGCTCGTGAACGCGGTACATGACCGGCGCCTTCTTCGCCTCCAGCGCCTTGGCCGCCGCGACATTGGCCGCGATCATATAATCCTCGATGAGCTTGTGCGCGTCGAGCCGCTCGCGCGGCGCCACCGAGAGGATCCGGCCCTTCTCGTCCAGCACCACCCGCCGCTCCGGCAGGTCCAGCTCCAGCGGCCCGCGCTTCTCCCGCGCCTTGTACAGCGCCCGCCAGCAGGCCCAGAGCGGCTTCAGGGTCGACTCGATCAGGGCGGGATCGACCGGCGGCAGATCCGGCATTGCGCAGGTC
>JBEVDE010000004.1:0-8639 GCA_040514175.1 Allosphingosinicella sp.
TCATCCGCGGCGGCACCATCTACGACGGCAGCGGCGCAGCGCCCTATCGAGGCGACGTCGGCCTTCGCGGCGACCGCATCGCTTATGTCGGTCCACGCCTCGACGGCGCCGCGCGGAGCGAGATCGACGCCTCGGGCCTCGCCGTCGCGCCCGGCTTCGTCAACATGCTGAGCTGGGCGAACGAGACCTTGATTGCGGATCCGAAGGGGCAAAGCGACATCCGCCAGGGCGTCACCCTCGAGGTGATGGGCGAGGGCGAATCGATGGGGCCCTGGTCCGACGCGATGAAGCGGCTGGAGACCCAGCGGCAGGGCGATATCCGCTATGCGATCGAATGGACCAGCCTCGGCGGCTACCTTTCGCACATGGAGCGGAAGGGCGTGTCGCCCAACGTCGCCAGCTTCGTCGGCGCGACCACGGTACGGGTCCATGAGCTCGGCGAGGGCGACGTCGATCCCACCCCGGCCCAGCTCGACCGCATGCGCGCGCTGGTGCGCGAAGCGATGAACGAAGGCGCGATGGGGCTCGGTTCCTCGCTCATCTACGCTCCGGCCTTCTTCGCCGAGACTCCCGAGCTGATCGCGCTCGCCCGCGAGGCCGGCCGATGCGGCGGCCTCTATATCAGCCACATACGCGACGAAGGTCCCAAATTGCTCGAGGCGATTGACGAGCTGGTGGCGATCTCGGAGGCCTCGGGCGCGCCCGCGGAAATCTACCATTTCAAGCAATCGGGCCGCCCGAACTGGGGCAAGATCGACGCCGCGATCGCGCGCGTCGAGGCCGCCCGGGCGCGGGGGCTGAAGATCACCGCCGACATGTACACCTATCCGGCGAGCTCGACCGGGCTCGACGCGTCCATGCCGCTCTGGGTTCAGGAAGGCGGGATCGAGGCCTGGGTCGCCCGGCTCAAGGATCCCGTCCAGCGCGCCCGGGTGCTGGCCGAGATGCGCTCGGGCGAATCGGAGGACAGCGCCCTGGTGGTGAAGGAGCCGTCGAAGGTGCTCCTGCTCGGCTTCAAGAATCCGGCGCTCAAGCCGCTCACCGGCAAGACCCTGGAGGAGGTGGCGCGGGAGCGCGGCAAGACCGCCGAGGAGACCGCCGCCGATTTGATCGTCGAGGACAACAGCCGGATCCAGGTCGCCTATTTCTCGATGAGCGAGGACAATGTCCGGCGCGAGGTCGCACTGCCGTGGATGAGCTTCGGCTCGGACGCGTCGGCGCAGGCGCCGGAGGGCGTGTTCCTCAAGTCGAGCACCCATCCCCGCGCTTATGGCAATTTCGCCCGGGTGCTCGGCAAGTTCGCCCGCGACGAGAAAGTGGTGACTCTTCAGGACGCGATCCGCCGGATGACGTCGTGGCCCGCGGGCAATCTGGGCATCCGTGATCGCGGGGCGCTCAAGCCCGGCCATTTCGCCGACCTCGTCCTCTTCGACCCGGCGACGATCCGCGACAACGCCACCTTCCCCCAGCCGCAGCGCTTCGCCACCGGCATGCGCCACGTCTTCGTCAACGGAGTCCAGGTGCTGAAGGACGGCGAGCATACCGGAGCGACCCCGGGGCGGTTCGTGAAAGGGCCGGGATGGGGGAAATGCAAATGATTGAACGTTGCCGCGCTGCAAATCCCCTCTCCCGTCCTCCACGGGAGGGGAGGGGCCCGCCCGCGAAGCGGGTGGGAGGTGAGGGTCTGTACCGCAGACTCGGCAAGGCCCTCACCTCCCAAGCCTCCGGCTTGGGCCCCTCCTCTCCCGCGAAAAGCGGGAGAGGGGTTTTGGTGGCGACCCTCGCCTTCCTCCTTGCCGCCTGCGCCTCGACGCCTGCCGAGCGAAGCGCCGCCCCCCGCATCGACTCCGTCCGGATGTCGAACATGATCCGCACCCTCGCCTCGGACGAGTTCGAGGGGCGGGCGCCCGGGACGGCGGGGGAGGGGAAGACGATAGCCTATATCGCCGAGCAGTTCCGGCTCGCCGGGCTCGAGCCGGCGGGAGAGAATGGCGGCTGGATGCAGAAAGTGCCGCTGGTGCGCACCCAGCTCGACAAGGGCGGTTCGGCCAGCGTGGCGGCGAAAGGTGGAGCGATCCGGCTTCGCGTTCCCGAGGACGTCTATCTGTCGACCGTGCGGGAGACGAAGCGGGCGCGGATCGAGGACGCGCCGATGGTCTTCGTCGGCTACGGAATCGCCGCGCCGGAACGGGCCTGGGACGATTTCAAGGACGTCGACCTCAGGGGCAAGGTGGCGGTCTTCCTCGTCAACGATCCCGATTTCGAGGCTCCGGCCGGCGATCCGCTGGCGGGGCGCTTCGGCGGCCAGGCGATGACCTATTACGGCCGCTGGACCTACAAGTTCGAAGAGGCCGCCCGGCGCGGCGCGATCGCCGCCCTGGTCGTCCACGAGAGCGCCGGCGCCGGTTACGGCTGGAACACGGTTCAGGCCCCCGGCGGCGAGAATTACAACATCGTGCTGAAGCCGGGCGCTCCGCAGCCGGTGCTTCTCCAGGGCTGGATCCAGCGCGGCGTGACCGAGGATCTCTTCCGCCGCGCCGGCCTCGATTTCGAGTCGGTGAAGCGGCTGGCCCGCACCCCCGGCTTCTATCCGGTCGATCTCGGCGCCCGCTTCTCGGCGGATTTCGGAGTCGAGGCGAGCCGGGTCGAGAGCCACAATGTGCTCGGCAAGATCGCCGGATCGAAGCGTCCGGACGAGACGATCTGGTTCGCCGGCCATTGGGACGCCTACGGAACCGGCGCTCCCGACGCTCGCGGCAAAAGGGTGAGGCCGGGCGCGCTCGACGACGCCTCGGGGATCGCCGGGGTCGTCGAGCTGGCCCGCGCCTTCAGGGCGGGGCCGCGGCCCGAGCGGACCCTGGTCTTCGCCGCCTGGACGGCGGAGGAAAGGGGCCTGCTCGGCGCCGAATATTATTCGACCAACCCGCTCTTCGCCATGGACAGGGCGGTCGCCAACCTCACCCTCGATACTTTGCAGCCCAACGGCCTCGCCCGCGACGTCGTCCTCATCGGCAAGGGGCAGAGCGACCTCGAGGACAGGCTCGCCGCCGCCGCCGCCCGGCAGGGGCGGACGATCACGCCCGACGCCCGGCCCGAGCGCGGCCTCTTCTACCGCGCCGACCATTTCGCTTTCGCCAGGCGCGGCGTTCCGGTGCTTCTGCTGATGGCGCTCGGCGGCGGAGTCGATCTGGTCAACGGCGGGCGCGAGGCGGGTGACCGCTGGGTCGGCGAGTTCACCGCCAATTGCTATCACCAGACGTGCGACGAATGGCGCCCCGGCCTCGACCTCGCCGGAGCCGCCCAGGACGTCGCCTTGTTCTACGACATCGGCCGCGACCTGGCGTTCGGCCGCGACTGGCCGCAATGGAATGAAGGTTCGGAGTTCCGCGCGATCCGGGAGAAATCGGCTTCGGCGCGGCGGTAAGATCGTCCATCGACCCGAGGTCGAATTTCTTAATTCCTCCCCCGGATTTCCGGGGGAGGGGGACCGCGCGAAGCGCGGTGGAGGGGTTCTCCGGTGGCTGGAAAGAGCCCCTCCACCATGCTTCGCATGGTCCCCCTCCCCGGCAAATGCCGGGGAGGATTTTGAGGGCTCAGCGAGTCGACGTGGCGGCCGGTAGCTCGTCCAGATAGCGGCCGCTGTTCGCGAATTCCGCCTTGACGGTGGACTGCGGCAGGCGGTCGTTGACCGGCGCGGGCGGGGCCTCGCCGGCGAGGGTCGCCGGGGCCGGCGCCACCGGCAAGGCGAAGCTCGCCAAATCCACCGGCGCCGGGAGGATGGCGCGAGCGCCGCGGCCGAGGTTGATCGGCAGCCGCGCCGCCATCACCGTCGCCGGCGACGGCTCGCGGCCGCGATAGGCCTGGCTGAAGGCGGCGGCGCCGCCCCAGGCGCCCGGCATCCGGTAGAAGATGTGGTTGCCGATCACCGTCGCCTTGGCGAGGCGGAAGGCCCAGTCCGGAAGCACCTGGTGGGTGTGGTAGTTGGTGGCGAGGCCGACGGGCGCATAGACGTAGCCGGCCAGCGCCTCGGCGGCGATGCGGCGGGCGCGGTCCCAGTCCGGCCCGAGCGGCATCCGCACCAGCGAGCCGTCGCAGGTGAAGGTGAACTGGCAGCCGCCGCCGGCGCGAAGCGGTCCCTGGTAGACGACTCCGCAGACGCTGCCCGGATAAGCGGGATGGCGGACCCGGTTGAGGACGACCTGGGCGACGGCGCGCTGGCCCTCCTCGCTTTCCGAGCGCGCCTCGTAATAGATGGCTTCGGCGAGGCACTGTAGCGAGCGGAACTGGTCGGCCGGGCCGGCGGCCCTGAAGACGGTCGAGGGCGCCCTCGGATTGACCTCGGCGGAGAAGGGGATGGAGGCGTTGATGCGCTGGGCCTCGGTGGCGGCGACGTCGCGAAGGACCATCGGCTCGGGCTGCGGCGCCGAAGCGGACGGCAAGGCGGCCGCTTCGGCGACGGTGTCGACCGGCGCCGGAGACGCGTTGAGCGGCACGCACGAGGCGGTGGCGAGCAGCGTCGCACAGCAGGCCAGCTCCCGGCCGCGCCAGCGAAGCGCCTCTCCCAAAGCCTTGAAATAGATGGAATCCCGCAGAGCCAAGATCGTCCTCGTCGCCGGTTTGAATGCCCGCCTAGCTTCCGATAGCTAATAATCTCGCACCAGCGCGCCCCCCCATTTTCGGCTGTCCCAAGCCGGGACAGCGGCGCGGCGACGGTTAAGGCGGGCGCCAAGCGGGACCTATGCCGCGCTGCAACAGGTGACAGGCACCTGTTGCAGCGCAAAAAGGTCCGGCGGCCGATTTCATCGTTTTCGAAAAAATACGTGGAGAAGGCAGCGCTTTCCGCTAATATTCGATGATGCCAAGGGGTGCGCGCCTCGTCCTGCCCGGAATCGCCCACCACGTCACCGCGCGGGGTACTCGACGGGAGAGACTCTTCTTCGGTCCGGACGATTACGCGCTCTATCTCCGGCTGCTTCGCCGCGGCTGCCGGAAAAGCGGGACCGCGGTCTGGGCCTGGTGCCTGATGCCCAATCATGTCCACCTGATCCTGGTGCCGGAGCGAAGGGAAGGCCTGCGGGCGGCGCTGGGGCCGGCCCACCGCCTTTATTCCGTCGAGATCAATAGACGTGAGGGCTGGACGGGCCATCTCTGGGACGGACGCTTCGCATCCTGTCCGATGGATGAGGTCCACCTTTACGTCTGCCTGCGCTACGTCGAGCTCAATCCGGTTCGCGCCGGGCTTGTCGGCCGGGCCGAGCATTGGCCATGGTCGAGCGCCCGGACTCATCTCGGAATCGCCGACGACGGGCTGACCGATCCGGCGCCGGCGCGAGACCGCATTCCCGACTGGCGAGCGCTTCTCGACGTGAGCCTGACCGACCACGAACTGGAGATGGTCCGGGCCGCCGAGCGGAACGGCCGTTTCGGCGACCCGCCGGCCTAGCGGAGCAGGACAGGCCGCCCCCAATATGCTGCATTGCAATGGGTGACAGGCACCTGCTGCACTGCACAAGGTGACTGGCACCTGCTGCGGTGCGGCGAAATTCTGGCGCTTTGTTCGGAGCCTATTGGCCGGTGGGGACGTTTCAGGGGCTCGATCCCTCTCAAGCGGCGGTGTGTAGATGCGTAAGATCCTGGCGTGCGTTTCGCTTGCGGCCCTGCTGGCCGGCGGCTGCGATTTCGTGAAGACGAGCGGCGGGGGCGGAGGCTCCGGCCAGCCGGTGCAGGTCGATCCGAAGGCGGTGACCGCCGCCGACCTCAAGGCCGCGGTCAGCGATCCGCGGGTGAAGAAATTCTACGAGGCGCGGGGTTGGAAGGCGGTATGGACCGGCGAGCAAGCGCAGGAGCTCACCGCCGCGTTCGAGGATGCCGCCCGGCACGCCATCGACGCCAAATCCTATGCCGAGCATGCCACCAAGGGCGCCAGCGCCGCGGAGCGCGAGGCCGGACTGACTCTCGCCGCGATCGAATATGGCCAGGCGCTCGCCACCGGCGCGGTCGATCCGCGCAAATTGTTCGAGGTCTATACGGTGCCGATGGCGAAAGCCGACGTGGTCGGCGGGCTCGGCAAGGCGGCGGAGCAGGGCGGGGTGCGCGCCTGGCTTGCGAGCCTCGCGCCCCAGGATGCGGAATATAAGGCGCTGTCCGACGCCTATCTCGCCTACCGCCAGAAGGCCGGCCAGGAGCATAAGGCGACGGTGGCGGCGGGCGAGCAGATCAAGCCCGGCAAGAAGGATCCCAGGGTCGCCCAGATCCGCGAGGGGCTTCGGGCCAACGGCTATCTCGCCGCCGAGCCCGCCGCGCCGCCAGCGGCAGACGCCAAGGGCGCCAAAGCCGCGGCGCCCGCCGCTTCCGGCGGCGACGTCTATGGCGCCGACATGGTCGCGGCGGTGAAGAAGGTTCAGGCCGATTACGGAATCGAGGCCGACGGCGTGATCGGCAATTCGACGATCGAGGCGCTGAACACCGGCGCCCGCGACCGCGCCCGGATCCTGGCGGTCAATCTCGAGCGGCGGCGCTGGCTCGACCGGGCGCCGCCGGCGACCCGGATCGACGTCAACACGGCGGCGGCCGAGCTCCATTATTACAAGGACGGCGCCGAGAAGGACCGGCGCCGGGTCGTCGTCGGCCAGCCCGATTGGGAAACTCCCGAGCTCGGCTCGCCGATCGCCCGGCTGGTGGCCAACCCGCCCTGGACCATTCCGGAGTCGATCGCCAAGGAGGAGATCCTCCCCAAGGGCGCGGCCTATATGGCCAAGGAGAATATCGTCTCCAAGAACGGCCGGCTGGTGCAGGAGCCGGGGCCGAAATCGGCGCTCGGCCTGGTCAAGTTCGACATGCTCAACGACGAGCAGATCTACCTTCACGACACGCCGGCCAAGGCCCTGTTCGCCTCGACCCTGCGCCACGCCAGCCACGGCTGCTCGCGGGTCGAGAATGCGGTCGAGTTCGCCCGGCTGCTCGCCCAAGACGACGGCAAGCTCGAGGCTTTCGACAAGGCGATGGCGACGAAGGAGGAGACTCCGGTCGAGCTGTCGGCGAGGATTCCGGTGCGGCTGCTCTATCACAGCGCCTATGTGGAAGGCGGCCGGGTCGTGTTCCGGACCGACCCTTATGCCTGGGACGACAAGGTCGCCGCGGCCCTCGGCCTCGGCGGCCAAGTCCGTCCGCGGGTCAAGGTCAAGGTCGACGATGTCGGGCCGTGATAGCCTCCCCATCGCAGATGGGGAGGGGGACCGCCCGTAGGGTGGTGGAGGGGTAATCGCACAGTCCTATGCCAGCTACCCCTCCACCATGCTTCGCATGGTCCCCCTCCCCACGGCTTCGCCGCAGAGAGGATAGCCACCCGTTTGTCGGCTAAAAAACGCCGTTCGTCGGCGCCTGAGGCGCTTCGCAGAACTGTTGCGGCCCCGTGTCGAAGCGGCGGCGCGCGCCCCGGCCACGCGCGCTAGGTCAAATCCAGCGGCGCGGGGTTCCAGCCCTGTCTCATCCCCGGGGAAGGGGCTTCGCGCTGCACCGTTTTTTACGAAGCCAAGGATGAAGACCCATGAACCGTATGCTTGCCGCCCTCGCCGCCGCCGCCCTGACGACGGGCGCAGTCGCCCTCGCCGCCCCGGCCCAGGCCGCGCCCGCCGACGAAATCGTCAGCATCAGCCTCGAAGGCCTCGATTCCGCCGACCCGGCCGATGCCGTCCGGATCGACCGGCGCATCCGCGCCGCCGCCCAGAGCCTTTGCGGCTCCAAGCTGATCCAGCCGACCCGGATGCGTGAACGGGCCGAGGCCTGCGCGGAGGCGGTCGCCGCCGACGCCCGGAGCGCGGTCCGGATCGCCGCCGCGAAGCAGGGCACGCCGTTCCGGGTCGCCCTCCGGATCCGCTGACGGCAATTTGCCGGGCAACCTGGCTCGCCGGCCTCCGCTACCCCTTTAGCGGCGGCCGGCGAGCCCTTTTGCGTTGGCGAGGTAGAGACGGCCGACCTTCTGCGCCTCGCCGTCGGCGAGTCGGGCCCACCAGCGTCCGCCCTCGTCGCGCCTCAGGCCGGTGACGAAATCCCGGCGGACGATGGCGGAGCGGTGCAGGCGCACGAATTTCGCCGGATCGAGCTCCTCCTCGAGCTTGCCGATCGTGTGGTTGATCAGCCAGCTCCGCTTGCCGACGTGGAGACGCATATAGTCGCGCTCGGCGCTGACCCGGTCGACGTCGGCCGCGGACAGGCGGACCAGGCCGCGAGCCTCGGACACCCAGAATTCCTCGACGAAGGCGGAGCCGCCGCTGTCGCCCGCCGGAGCCTCGCCCCGCCCGGCGAGCCGCTCGCGGGCGCGTTCGACGGCACGGGCGAGGCGCTCGGCGGAAACCGGCTTCATGACATAATCGACCGCCTCGACGTCGAAGGCGGCGACCGCGAACATGTCGAAGGCGGTGACGAAGATCACGACCGGCGGCTTCGGCGCCCGGGCCAGCGCCCGGGCGACGTCGATCCCGTCCATGCCCGGCATGGCGATGTCGAGGAGGACGGCGTCGGGCCGGGTCGCCTCGACCATGCGCAGGGCGGCGGCGCCTTCGGACGCGGTTCCGGCCAGCGCGACCCCCTCCATCCGGGCGAGCAGCAGCTGCAGGCGTTCGACGGCGAGCGGCTCGTCG